>NZ_JBEZGJ010000202.1:0-11876 GCF_040649965.1 Micromonospora sp. NPDC048843 | reverse complement strand
ACCACCAGTTCGCCGCCGTCGCCGCCCGCACCCCACACCCCGCCCACCAGCTGCGTCCCGAAGCTCCACACGGCCCGTGTGCCACCACGGACGTCGACGTTCGACTCACGTTCGGTGGTTCCGCTGTCGCCATCCGGACGCCATCGGAGGGCTGGTGCCGGATCTGCCGGTTTATTGATGGTGTTGGTGTCACTATGGCAGGCGTGGGAACTGCGAAAACTGCCATGCCTGCGATCTCGCCGCTCACCGGCGATCCCATCAAGCGGGCCGATGCCGAACGGCTAGCGGGGGTGCTGAAGGCCTTCGCCGATCCGGCGCGACTCCGGTTGCTCAGCCTGATCCAGTCCGCGCCGGAAGGTGAGGCGTCAGTGAGTGACCTCACCGCGGCGCTCAACCTCTCCCAGCCGACGGTGAGTCATCACCTTCGGATCCTCACCGAGGCCGGCCTCCTCGAACGCGACAAGCGCGGGGTCTGGGCGTACTACCGCCTGGTGCCCTCCGCGATCGCGCAGATCGCCGACCTGTTGACGCCGCCCAGGAAGCGGGCGACGAAGAGGGCCCGCTGACCGGGCCGGAAGGCGGCTCGTCACATCCGCTCCACTGTGCGGATGCCCAGCAGACGCAGCCCCTGCCGCAGGGTCCGGGCGGTCAACTCGGCCAGCAGCAGCCGACTCTCCCGCAGATCATCCGTGGCACGTAACACCGGGCAGCGCTCGTAGAACGCGTTGAACGCTGTCGCGAGTCGGTGCAGGTAACCGGCGAGCTGATGGAACTCGAGGCTCTGCTCCAGCTCGCCGACCACCGCCGCGAAGCCGAGCAGCTCGACCGCGAGCGCCCGCTCCGCCGGCTGCGCCACGACGATGGGGGCGTCCGGCCGCACGGCGGTCCCGGCCCGCCGCAGCACGGACCGGATCCGGGCGTACGCGTACTGGAGGTAGGGCGCGGTGTTGCCGTCCAGCGCCAGCATCCGCTCCCAGTCCAGGACGTAGTCCTTGGTCCGGTCGACGGACAGGTCGGCGTACTTGATGGCGCCGATGCCCACCGCGCGGCCGATCTCCTCGGCGGTCCCGGCGTCCAGATCCGGGTTCCTGCTCCGGGCCAGGTCGGTGGCACGGGCGACCGCCTCCTCCAACAGCCCGACCAGCTTCACCGACTCACCGGCCCGGCTGCGCAGCATCCGCCCGTCGGCACCGAGGATGGACCCGAAGCCGAGGTGCTCGGCCCGTGCCGGCGGGCAGAGCCAGCCGGCCGCCTCGGCGACGGCGAACACCATCGCGAAGTGCTGCCGCTGCGGTAGGCCGACGACGTACAGCAGCCGGGTGGCGCCCAACTCGCCGACGCGCTGCCGCAGCGCGGCCAGGTCGGTGGCCGGGTAGCCGTACCCACCGTCGCTCTTGCGCACTATCAGCGGCAACGGCTCGCCGTCGCGGCCGGTGAACCCGGGCGGAAAGACGCACTCGGCCCCGCCGCTGGGCAGCAGCAGCCCCAACCGGTCCAGGTCGTCGACGACGCCTGCGAGCAGGTCGTTGTAGGCGCTCTCGCCCCGAAAGTCGGCAGCGGACAACGTCACGTCGAGCAGGTCGTACACGGTCAGGAAGTACCGCTCTGACTGCGTCACCAGCAGCCGCCACAACCGGCGGGTCCGCTCGTCACCGCCCTGCAACGCGACCACCCGCAGCCGCGACCGTTCCTGGAACGCCTCGTCGGCGTCGAACGCCACCCGGGCCGCCCGGTAGAAGGTGTCCAGGTCCCCCATCGACAGGTTCTGCGCGGCTTCGGCCTCACCGAGGTCGATCAGGTGTTCGATCAGCATGCCGAACGGTGTCCCCCAGTCACCCAGGTGGTTGACCCGCACCACCCGGTGTCCGAGCCACTCCAGTAGCCGGACCGCAGCATCACCGATGACTGTGGAGCGGAGGTGCCCGACGTGCATCTCCTTGGCCACGTTGGGCGCCGAGTAGTCGACCACCACTGTCTGCGGCGTCGCGGTCGGCGGCACGCCGAGCCGGGGGTCACCGGCCAGCCCGGCGACCAGGTCGGCCAGGGCCTGGTCGGAAACCGTCAGGTTGAGGAAGCCCGGCCCGGAGACCTCCGCTGACACGCCGACGTCATCGAGCACCGCGTGCGCCAGCACCGCGGCGGCGATGTCGCGCGGCGGGCGGCCGAGCCGCCGGGCCAGCGCCAGCGCCGCGTCGGACTGGAAGTCCGCGCGCGGGGACCGCCGCACGAGCGGGTCGACCGGGCCGCCGGCCACCGCCGCGAACGCCGGTGCCAGCCGGTCGGACAACAACTTTTCAAGATCCATGAGTACGCCGATCTCGCTCGGACCCACGCTGCCACGTGAGCCGTTGACGGGGAGATACTGGCGGACCGAGGACGACCAGCGAACAACCGGCGGCTCGATCCGCCGGTCGCAGGAAACAGGTCAGCGCGGGCGGGCGACGGATCGCCGGCGTCGCCCCGCACCGACCTGGACGTCACACGACAGTCCGGTGCACTGAGCGATCACGCTGGTCATGCGGGGCAGCCTAGCGGCCCGGCCGAGGCGACGACACGCCATTTCCGCGGTCCCGCCGATGCCCGAGGGGCCCCCTGTCGTTTCGGTCGACTCGGGGCAGGGAACGTCCTCGGGACAAACGAGGGGTGATGATGAGCCGATACACACCACTGTCGATGGCCCGTACGCGACGCGCGCTCGCGCTGCTCGGCACCGTCGCACTGGCCGCTGCCTGCACCGCCACCGAGGATCCGCCCGGCTCGGCCCCGGCGACCACCGCGCCGGCCACCGCGTCGGCATCAGCGCCCCCGACAGACCCGCCGTCGCCGAGCGCGAGCACCCAGGTGACCATCCCGACCTCGGCCTTCGTCGAGTTGCCCGCCGAGCTGCGGAAGTCTCCTCGACGGACGACGCCCGTCGAGGAGGCCCTGCCGAAGCTGTGTGGCAACGAGTTCGGCACCGGCGGCCGGCAGGTCACCGCGAGCGCCGCGATGACAGTCACCTACCAGAAGGCCGGCGAGCCCTCCAGCAACGTGCCGCAGGGGATGATCCACCAGACCATCTTCACCTTCGACGGCGACGGCGCCTCGGGTTACCTGGGCCGGCTCCGCACCGCCCTACAGGCGTGCCCCTCGTACGACCAGTCCGGAAGCCGCGTCACCGTCAAGAGCAAGGCGCTGCCCGGGGTCGGCGACGAGGCGTTGCTGCTGACCCGGACGTGGCCCGAGACGAGCCTGAACGGCGAACGCACCGGCGGCACCGCGTCCAGCCAGATCGCTGTGGCCCGCGTCGACAGCGCGGTGACGGTCTTCGACGACCAGGGGTGGGAGGGCACCAGCGGCAACCCCGCCATCCTGGACCGGGTCGTCCGCGACGGCGTAGGCACCATCGACGCCTGGCAGCGGTAACCCCGAGGCCGCCGCCACAACGGCTTCCACCGACCGGTTCTGTTCTCCGTCGGATCATGGACACCTGGACCCGAGCCGCCCTCGCGCCCGGAGACTAGAGGATCTCGGTCCACAGTGACGTCGACGACCTGGATGTGGCGGCTGATGAAGGTTTCTCCCCCGGGCAGTGGCGAGCACCGCGACGGTCCACCGCACGCCGGCGAGCTGTTCACCGACCGGGAGAGCGAGTCCCAGGCGTTCAAGTCGACACTGACCCGTTTTCGCCAGCTGCTCGACAGCGACGACGAGGTCGGGGTCGCCCGCCACAACGTACTGACCTTCTACGGCCTGGGCGGCATCGGCAAGACCGCGCTCTCGGAACGGTTGGAGGCCTGGGTCCGTCACGATCTCCCGCTCGTCAACGGCTGGGGTCCACCTCCGGCCACCACCGTCGACGCGACGGCCCGCATCGACCTGCACGGCTCTGCCGGTCGAATGGACCTTCCGGCCGCACTGCTCGCGTTGAGGGCCGGTGCGGCCGGCATCCGCCGCCGCTGGCCGGTCTTCGACCTGGCGTTCACCGCCTACTGGTCGGCCCTCCGTCCCGGTGAGCCGCTGCCACGCTTCCGGGGGCGGGACGAGCTGGAGAACTCCGTGGCGGAGACGGCGGGCGAGGTGCTCAAAGACCTCGGCTCGCTGGCGGACCTCGCCGGTGGCACGGCCGCCTCGCTCGGAGTGCGTGGTGTCCGGAAGGTCGTCGGCGTACTTCGGCGCCGACGTGATCTGCGGCTCGCCGTCGACGGGTTCCCGGGCTTCGAGGATTTCCTGCTCCGTTGCGCCGACGAGCCGAGCCCCACCGAGCCTCGACCGGCCCTGGCCTGCGAACTCGCCGCGGCTCTGTCGTGGGAGCTGGCCCAGATCGTTCCGTCGCCCCTGGTGGCGGTGTTCGTCGACACGACCGAGCGGCTCGCCCTGGACCCGCGACGGGTCTCGGAGGGGCACCTCAACCGGCTGATCCACTGCATGCCGAACGTGTTGTTCGTGCTGACCGGGCGCGATCTGCTGGACTGGTACGACGAGAGCCGCCTCGACCTTCCGCACCGTGGCCCGTGGACCTGGCCAGGGCTCGTGCCGGGTGCCTCGGACAATCCCCGGCAGCATCTCGTGGGCAACCTCTCCCCCTCGGACACGCGGGCGCTGATCCTGCGCGGACGTACCCGACTCGACCTGCCGATGAGCGACGACGTCGTCGAGCACCTCGTCCGATCGTCGGCGGGGCTGCCGCAGTATCTGGAACTGGCCCGGCAGGTCGCCATCTCGATCAAGGATGCCGGGGTTGGACGCCAGGTGAAGGCCCAAGACGTCACGGGTTCCCTCGGTTCATTGGTGATGCGCATCCTCGACGACGTTCCGGCCGACGAGCAACGGGCCATCCGGGCCGCGTGCCTGTTCCGGGTCTTCGACACGCACCTCATGGCGGCCGCGGCGGACGTCGACCACGGGTGCGCCGAGCGGGCCGTTCGGCGTCCGATGATCGACCGCCACCACGGCGACCGCTTCCCGTACCGGATACACGACGCCGTCCGGGAGGCGATCCGCCGGTCCGACCACCAGATCTCCGGCGGCTGGGCCGAGCGCGACTGGGAACTGGCCGCCGGCCGGGCCGCCGCGACAGTCCGACGTCTGCATGACGATGCCAAGGATCGTGAGGACAATCGCGAGGTCCTGGACCTGATCGGTGTCGCGGTAGTGCTGGTGTGCGAGCAGAGCACGACGCTGGAGCCAGCTCCGAGCGAGAACTACGCGGACTGGTTGTCACGCGCGATCGTGTTCAGTCCTTCGGTGCAGGGCCTACGGTCCCGGGTGCCGGCCGCGAGCCGCACCGAGTACGGCCGCCTGGTCCTGAACTTCATCGCGGCCAAGTCCATCGAGACGCCCGTGGACGAGCGGCTCAGTCTGCTCCGCGAGATCTTCGACTCCGATCACCCGCTCTGGACGCCCGCGGGCCGTCATCTGGGCTACACCCTGCGGCTGCACCAGCGTTGGGACGAGGCGCTCGCCGTCTTCGACGAGCTGGTCGCACGTAAGCCCACGCCACTGCACCTGGGGCAGCGTCCACAGGTGCTGAGCCTGGCGCGACGTTTCACAGATGCCGACCAGGCCGCGCAGGGGCTCCCGGTGCGGAGCCTCATCACGAGGGTGGCGGAGTACGCCCATGGCCGGCCGGAGCGCTACTTCGCCGAGGTCCCCGACAAGATGGCGAAGCTGCGCGGCGCCGGTCGCCAGCGGGAGTACCTGGAAGAGGTCGGCACACTGCTGATGCGGCGGGCGTTCTTCCGCGGCGATGTGAGCGCCGACGAGATGCTCGACTTCGCCGAGCAGGCCGAGCTGTCCGGCCACCTGGTAGCGACCCGCTCGGCGCTGCTGACCACTGTCCTGCTGGGACACTCTGCCCCGACGGACATCGCGCCGACCATCGACCGGCTACGAATCCTGGACGAGGCGTCGATGGGCGACATCGGGTACCGCTACGGACTTGCCGAATCCTGTACCGCACTGATCGTCGGCGACCGCGACCGCCTGGAGCGACTACGAGACGAGCTCAGCCGGCTGACGTCGCGAACCCGTTCGATGATCCCGGTCGAGTGCTTCCTGGAGTCGGTCGGCCTTCCACTGCCCGCTCAACCAACCCAGTGGCTCGAGCCCGCCGAGGTCGTCACCCGCCGCTGGGCCGATCACTTCGCGGCGTACGCCGCACGTCACAGGTAATGCCAACCCATCATCATCCGTCGCTACGGGAGGTTCACCATGTCGGACGGTCAGGCAACGAAGGCCCCGTGGCTTCCGCCGCGGTGGTTCATCCGGCTGGCCTGGTCGGTGCACCGGGGCCTGTACCGGGTCACCGGCAGCAGAGTGGGGCTGTGGCGACCGCGCGAGCACCGGTGGGGCACGCTGCGGCTGACCACTATCGGTCGCCGCACCGGTCAGCAGCGCAGCGTCATCATCGCGTACTTCGAGGATGGCCCCAACCTGGCCGGGGTGGCGATGAACGGGTGGGGCGAAGGCGCCCCGGCCTGGTGGCTCAACCTCCAGGCCAACCCGGACGCGTCAGTCGAGCTCGCCGACGGGCGGCGGCTGGTGCGCGGTCGCGCCGCCACCGACGACGAGCGGTCGCGACTGTGGCCACGCTGGCGCGAGGCCGACAAGAACTTCGACGCCCACGCGGTGCGGCGCCTCTCGGAGACCACAGTGGTGGTGCTGGAGCCCAGATCGGAGGGTGACTCCCCAACGTCAGGTCAACGGCCGAACGCGAGGTAGCGACCCAGGCCGAAGTTCACGACCAGGACGATCGCGCCGACAACGGCGCGGCTAGCTCGCGCGCCGAGGCCGCCAGCGCGAGTCCTCAACGGGAGGTCGGGTTGTGCCGGTGGCCCTCGGCCAGGTTCGCGTCGTAGCCGGCGGCCTGGAGGGCGAACAGTTCGGCGTACCGGCCGCCGGTGGCAACGAGGTCGGCGTGTGTGCCGGCCTCGACGAGCCGGCCGTGGTGCAGGACGAAGATCCGGTCGGCGTGCCGGACGTTGGCGAGCCGATGCGTGATGAGGATCGTGGTGGCACTACCTCTCCGATCCCGGATGGTCTGGAACAGGGCGTCCTCGGCGCGGGGGTCGAGCGCGGAGGACGGCTCGTCCATGATCAGCAGTTCGGCGTCGCGCAGGAACCCGCGAGCCGCTGTGATGCGCTGCCACTGCCCGCCGGAGAGGTCCTGGCCTCGCGCGAAGGTCCGGTCGAGCAGCGTCTCGTACCCGTGTGGAAGTTCGTTGATCATGTCGTGGGCGACGGCACGGCCGGCGGCGGCCTCGATGCGGTCCTGTTGGGCCTCGCTGTCGACGTCGCCGATGGCGATGTTCGTGGCCGCTGTGAACGGCCACTTGTGGTATTCCTGCGTCACCACAGCGATCCGGGCGCGCAGCCCGTCGACGTTCCAGTCCGACAACGGGCGGCCGTTCCACTCGATGCTGCCCTCGGTAGGGGCGCGAAGGCCGGCGATCATCGCGGCGAGGGTCGTCTTGCCCGAGCCGTTCTCCCCGACGAACGCGACAGTCTGGCCGGCCGTGATCGTCAACGTGACGCCGTCGACGGCGGAGTCGTCCCGATCGGGGTAGCGCAGGCTCACCTCGTTGACTGTCAACTCCCGCAGCCGGTCAGGATCGGCCGCCGCAACGGGTCCGGTGCTGGTCGGTAGGTAGGCGTCGGCGCGGGTCATGAAACCGGTGTAGTCGCCGAAGTGCTGCCCCTGGGTGTAGACGTGGTCGACCTGGAAGGTGGCGATGGACAGCGACCGCTGCGCGGACTGCACCGCGATGACGCAGGTCGCCGCGGCGGCGAGCGGGATCTGCCCGTCGAGGAGCAGCAACCCGAGCAGGGCGTAGACGGTGCCGGTCGCGAGACCGCCGACGATGGCTCCGACAGTGGTGGTAGTGGTGACCCGTCGGGCGAGGGCGAGCTGGATGTCGGTCTCCACCTGCATCACCCGGTCGTACTGGTCGAGCAGGAACCGGCGCAGCCCGTAGGAGCGCAACTCCGGGGCCGAGGCACGTTCGGCCATCAGCTTGTGCAGCAGCCACAGTCGACGCCGACGCACCGACCCGGCGTTGTACGTCTGGTAGCGCAGGTGACCGGCCCGCAGCGACGCCCACGCGTTGGGAACCGTGGCGACCAGCAGTGCCAGCAGCAGCAGCGGATGGATGACAATGACGGCAGCCGCAACGGCGAGCAGCCCGGCCAGCCCGGCGAGCAGGTTCATCGACGCCTGCACCAGCGCGATCGTCGACTCGGTGCCGCGCGAGGCGCGTTCCATGTCATCGGCGAACGCGTCGGCGTCGAACGCCTCCAACCGGACCGCTGTGGACACCTCGAACAGGCCCCGCTCCACCTCACGGCTCACCCGGGGTGTCAAGCCGTTCTGCGCGTACCCGGTGGCGATGCCCATCCCCGCGCGGAGCGCGACAGTCGCCGCCAGCACGGCCAGCGCGGGCAGCGCCGCCCGCACCTTGTCCGCGGTCGGTCCACCGGCGAACAGTTCCACCAACACCCGCTGGGTGGCCAGCAGGCCGAAGGCGGCCATCACGCCCGCGCCGACAGTGGCGGCGGCCACCACACCGGTACGGAGCCGGTCCGCGCGCCAACTGATGCCGAGGGCCGTCCGGACCAGCCTGGGCAGTTCCGCGAAGACGGCGAAGAGGCCGGCCTCCGCCCGTGCCCGCACCCCCGTCTCCCACCACATCTCCCGCAGCTCCGGCAGCACCGACTCCGTACGCCCAGGGCCCGGATGACCCGGTCGCACGCGGCGGGCCTCTGCGGTGGCGGTCTCGATCATGGTCGTACCTCCCGGGGGCGGCAGCCGTCGCCGTCTCAGCCAGGGCAGGCGGATTGGCGGGTTCCTGGAGGATTGGACCACCCGACCATGGCCCTTAGCAATTGACCGATCACCGACTGTCATGGATGACCTGGTGGCCGGATTCGGCGCTACTCCATCGCGTCAGACGCCCGTGCCATGATCGCGCTCACCTCACAGCAAGGAGCATGGCGGCATGGCCACGGCGATCGTTCGGGACGAGACAGCGACAGGGAAAGCCATCGACCACTGGCCGTTGACCGGGCTGCCGGAGCGCATCTCCGCTCGGGAGCTGGTCCGGCTGCGGGTCCGCGAGGAAGTCGCCCGGTTCAACGCCCAGCAGCCCGAGCACTTCCGGGGGTTGGTTCAGCCAACCGACACGGAGGCCACCCTGAACGGCTACCGGGTCACCTCGGGCCGGCGGCTCGACTGGGAGCAGCAGGCGGATGCCGCCTGCAAGGCCTTCGCCCGCAACGGTTTCCTGCTGCTGGTCGGGCACCGCCAGATCGATGACCTCGACGAGGAGATCGACCTGCTCGCCGACCCGGACGTGGCGTTCGTACGGCTCGTTCCGCTGGTGGGTGGCTGACATGGCCGACTGGGCAGGGCTCCTTCCCGCCCTGAGCGATGTGGACCGACGTCAGGTGGAGCGCGGTCTCGCCGAGGCCGACGCTCGAATCAGGGCTGTTCTGCACGCCGCCCGCACGTACCACTGGCGGTTCTCGGTGACCAACGTGCCGGAGTGGAGCGCGGTCGAGACGTGGCCCGTGGAGCTGCGCCGGAGCGCCGCCCTGGCCATGCACCTGGAGTCGGCGACCAGTTCGACTCCCACCGCGCTCAACGATGTGGTGCGGAGCCTCGCCGACGGCGACCTGCAGTGGACGCGGGAGGACCTCGTCTGGTGCCTGGAGGTCTGCGCGCGCGGAGAGTCCTACGACAACGGGGCGCACCTGGAGCTACCGGCCGTGATCGCCGCGCGTCTCTCGCCGGCCGAGGTGGCCGACCTGGTGCCCGCCCTCGACGCCCTCGTCAGCGAACTGGTCGGTGACCACTTCGTCGCAGCGGAGCCTCGACGACGCGCCTTCCACCTGATCGGTGCGTGCCTCGATCGCGCCACCGGCAGAGCCGTGCCGTCCTGGCTGCTCCACGACGGAGACGGGTTCGGGCCGCTCGCCCGCGCCGAGCTGGGTGACGTCCTCGCCGCGCCGGGCGTACCGGAGTTGCTGGCGCACTGCGCCGCACTGGAGAAGCCGACAGCGCCAGCGAGGTGGCAGCGCCGCGTCGACGACCTTCTCGCCGGCACACCGGGCGGCACCGCAGCCGTGCAATCGATCCTGGAAGCATTCGCCGCCTACGGTCTACCCCTGCACGAAGACACCGACCGCCTCCTCCGCGGCCTGGTCTGGGCGCTGTCGCGCCAGCCGGACAAACGGGCGACGGACCTGTTGGCGCGGGTCACCGCCGCAGCGGCGGCGGCACCACGACAGGCGCCGGGCTTCCCCCATGCGCAGAGGACGGCGGTGGCGGCCGTTCAACTGCTCGCGGGACGCGACGGCGAGGCGCCGGTACGCACGCTGGCGAGGCTGGCGGTAACGGTCCGGAACAAGGCGGTGCAGAGCCGCGTCCAGACCGCACTTGCCAACCTCGGGGCGCTGCGCGGGTGGTCGCTCAACGAGGTGATGGAGCTTGCCGTCGACGACCACGGGCTCGGCAAAGACGGTCGAGTGTGCACACGGGTCGGGCCGTACGAGGCGGCGGTCGAGGTGATCGGCGAGAAGGCGCGCCTGACCTTCGCCCGTGACGCCGTCCCGCTCAAGGGCGTTCCGGCAGCGGTGAAGCAGGCGTACGGCTCGGAACTCCAGCAACTGCGTGACCTCGCCAAACGCGTTGTCGCGACGCTCAGCGGCGAGCGCCAGCGGGTGGAAGGGCTGCTGTCCGAGGAGCGCACCTGGTCGTACTCGGACTGGTCGGTCCGATACCTCGAACACCCGATCACCGCTACCTACGGGCGGCGGTTGGTGTGGGAGACCAGCACCGACGGCCACCGGTGGACGGCGGGCCTGCCCCGACGCGACAGCGGCGGTTGGACGATCGCCGACCTGGAGGGTCGAGCCGTCCCCGGCGACAAGGTCCGGCTCTGGCATCCCGTCCGCGCGACGACGGACGAGGTTTTCGCCTGGCGGGAGCACGTCCTCGCCGCCGGTCTGACGCAGCCGTTCAAGCAGGCCTTCCGAGAGGTCTACCTGCTCACTCCCGCCGAGGAGCGGACGCACACCTATTCCAATCGGTTCGCCGCCCACATCCTGCGCTACCGGCAGGCGAACGCGCTGATCCGCGCCCGGGGCTGGCAGGCCGGATACCTCGGCACCTGGGACGGCGGCTACGAGAGCGAGGCCACCAAGCCTTTCGGTGGTGGCATGTGGCGGGCGTCGTTCCACCACCAACTGGTCGCCAACACTGATGAGCGCCGCTACGAGGTCGAGTTCTGCTCCACCGACCAGGTGCGCTTCGCCCGACGCGACGGCGCGACCTGGCAACCGACGCCGGTCGTCGAGGTGCCACCGCTGGTGTTCAGCGAGGCGATGCGTGACGTGGACCTGTTCGTCGGCGTCACCTCGATCGCCAGTGACCCGCAGTGGGCCGATCGCGGCGAGGATCGCTTCCACGCCTACTGGCACAGCACTGCCATCGCTGAGCTGACCCCGTCGGCGCAGGTGCGTAGGGACGCACTGGCTCGGCTGCTGCCCCGCACGAACATCGCCGATCGGGTGCGCCTCTCCGAGCGGTATCTACATGTCCGCGGCACCATCCGCAGTTACCGGATCCACCTCGGTTCCGGCAACATCATGATGGAGCCCGACGACGCCTATCTCTGCATCGTCGCGGCGCGCGACCGCACGGGCCGGCTGCACCTGCCCTTCGACGACGACCCCATGTTGTCGACGATCCTGTCCAAGGCGTTCATGCTGGCCGCCGACGACACGATCACCGACACCACTGTGCTCGGGCAGCTCGCCAGATGAGCGGAAAGCCCGGTGATCAGTCCTTGCCCAGGACGTCGAGCTGCGCTCGCAGCGCCGTGGCGATCTCGCCCGCC
>NZ_JBEZGJ010000201.1:0-12052 GCF_040649965.1 Micromonospora sp. NPDC048843 | reverse complement strand
CGCGGTCGCCGCCAGCGGGACGGTTCCCGGCGTGGTGTACACCGCGCCGGCGGTCGGGCTGAGCCAGGTGACGATCGCCGGGTAGTCAGCGACCGGCGGTGTGGTCGTCCGGGTCGGCGTCACGCTGGGCAGGACGCCGCCGGTGCACGTGACGCCGTTGAGCGTGAACGACGCCGGTATGGGGTTGCTGCCCGACCAGGAGCCAACGAAACCGATGTTCGCGGAGCCATTGGTGCCCAGGGTCGCGTTCCAGCCCAGATTCGTCGCGCTGACCTGCTGGCCCGCCTGGGCCCAGGTGGCGCTCCAGGTTTGCGTGAGCCGCTGGTCGACTGCAGGGAACGCGAACCGCAGCGTCCACCCGTTGACTACGTCACCCAAGTTGGTGACCGCGATGTCGGCGTGGAAGCCACCGGTCCACTGGCTGGTGACGACGTAGTTCACCCGACACCCGGCCGCCGCGCTCGCCGCACTGGCGTGTGAGATCGCGGCCATCATCGCGACCATGGCAACAGCGATGGCGGCCACAGCAGTCAGCGACTTCCGCATGGCACACCTCGCCGCCGATAGCTGAACGTCGATGAATATGTCGACTGTCCTGCTGCTCCTCCTTCCTGTCAAGGCACGCACGGCAGTCCTGCCGCCGGCAGGACAACGGACAGCCCGCCCACCGCTGATCGGTAGCGGCCACAGCGCCGAGCAGGCAGAAGAGTGGATAGCGCAGCTTCCCGCCTGGACCGCGACTGAACGCCAGGTCCTGGACGACTTCGCGTCAAAGAACGCAACGAAGTGGGCGGCCACGTCCGGCAGAAACCCGAGCGTCTGGTACGCGACCTCGCAAAATCGGACCGGCGAGTGCGCAGATCAACAGACCGACGGCCATCAGTCAGTCCCGAGCCACAGCGCGGGGCACCCTCGTAATGCGGGCGCCGGTGCGGCCCTCCTGCCACAGTGGAAGCTGGCCGACACCGGCGACCTCATGACGACGACCTACCGGGCCGATTCCGACACAACTCCTCCATCGCCGTACACCGCACGGCGGCCGGGACGCCACCAGTTCGCCGCGCCGAGGAGGGACATGACAGAGGGCAGCAGCAGTCCACGGACCACGGTGACGTCCAGCAGCACGGCCACAGTCATCCCGACACCGATCTCCTTGACCGCTATCAGTTCGCCGAGGGCGAAGCCGAGGAAGACGATACCCAGCGCCACGGCCGCGGTGGTGACGACCGGACCGGTCGCGGTGATGCCGGCGAGGACCGCCCGGTCGTTGTCGATCCGGCCGTTGGCGGTACGGCGGTCCCACTCCTCCTTGATCCGGGCGAGCAGGAACACCTCGTAGTCCATCGACAGCCCGAAGATGAACACGAAGAGCAGCAGCGGTGTGGTGATGTCCAGAGCCCCCCAGGGTTCGAACCCGAGCAGGGCCGAACCCCATCCCCACTGGAACACGGCGACCAGGACGCCGAGGGTCGCCAGCAGCGTCAGGATGTTCATGCAGATGGCCTTGACCGGTACGACGACCGAGCCGGTCAAGGCGACCAGCAGCAGCCCGGTCGCGACGACGATGACGGCCACCGCGATCGGCAGCCGCGCGGCCGTCGACTCCCGCGCGTCGATGAGCTCGGCAGCGGGCCCCCCGACGAGGAGCGGCACCGGCATGTCGAGGGCCCGCAGGTCACGGACCAGGCGTTGGGCCGGTACGCCGCTCGCCGGGCCGGCCGGGCGCAAGTCCACCACGGTGACGTCGGCCGGCAGGTCCGAGCGCAGGTCGAGCTCCTTCTCGCCGGTGAGGTCGCGTAACTGTTGCAGCAACGCCGGCACCGGCGGCTCGGTGGCACCGGCCTCGATGAGCACGGTGACCGGCTGCGCGGCCCAGGTGGCGAAGTCCCGTTCGACGGCCTCGTACGCCAACCGCTCCTCGCTGGCGGCCGGCAGCGAACGTGCGTCGGAGTTGGCGAGCGTGATCTGGAACAACGGAGACGCCAGCAGAAGCAGGCCGGCGGTCACGGTCAACGCCACCGCGGCGGGACGGCGCTGCGAGAACGCCGCCAGCCGCGCCAGCAGGCCCGGCCGACCGGGCGCCGGGCGACGGGAGCTGCCCGCCGAGGACCGTGTCCGCGCGCCTCGCGGCGGCGGGATACGCCGGTGTGCCAGGGCGATCAGCGCGGGGACCAGGGTCAGCCCGATCACCGTGGCCATGCCGACGACCAGCGCTCCACCCAGCGCCATCGCGGCCAGCAGCGGCTCGGCGAAGACGAAAAGACCAGCCAGTGCCGCACCGACGGTGAGACCGGACACGAGAACGGCACGTCCGGCTGTCGCGGTGGTCGCGGCGAGCAGCTCCGCCACCGATGCCTCAGGGGCCGCCTCGCGTTCCTCCCGGAACCGGGCAAGGATCAGCAGGCTGTAGTCGACGGCGAGGCCGAGACCGAGCACGGTGACGACGTTGACCGCGTACTCGCTGACCGGCATCGCCTCGGCGAGCCCGCTCAGCGCCAACAGCGTTGCGGCAACCGCGGCGAGGGCGGCCGCCAGCGGCAGACTGCCTACGATCAGCCCGCCGAGCACGACGGTGAGAACGCCGCAGAGCACCACCAGCGCGATCGACTCGCCGATGGCGGCGTCCTTGACGGCCTGCTCGCCGAAGGTCCGCTCGGCAAGCAGCTCCCCTCCGACCAGCACCGTGGGGGCGTCGATGCGGCGCAGGGCGGCGGCCACCTGGTCAGCCACCGCGAGCGCCTCGTCGTCGCTGAGTTGCGGGCGCAGCTCGACGACGACGAGCGAGCTTTGATCATCGGCGCCCACCTGCGAAGATCCTGCGGTGTAGGCATCGGTGACGGACGCAACTCCCGGGATCGCGCGGATGTCGAACATCACCCGCGTGGCGCTGTCCACCAGTGCCATGGCGTTGAAGTCGCGGCCCGCGATGACCGCCACGATCCGCTCCCCCTGCGGGTCGAGCCGGTCGATGCGCGACTGCGCGACCATGGACTCCGCGTCGGGTCGCAGACTGTCCACCGACTGGGTCCGGTCGTAAACCGCACCTCCGAGCACCGCACCGGCCAGCGTGATCACGCCCCAGCCAGCGAGCACCCACATTCGGTGTTTGGCGGTCCATCGGCCGAGCAGTGCAAGCACCGCAGCCTCCTCGTGCCGCAGCCGACCTAGCCGCTGCCGTAGCCAATACAACATCAACTGCCCTCGTCCGCAATGGTTCGCAGGTCCTGCTGTGAGCTGCTGCGACGATCGCCACCGCGACGCGATCGACGACTTGCTCCATCAGCTGGACGATCGTTCGGCGCGGTAACCTCGGACGATCGGCGTCAGCGACATCGACGCCGCGCTAGACGTCTACCTCATCACCGCCGCCGACCCGTACTCCGACAACGTGGCCCGGTCCGGCGGACACGCAGGACTCTGGTGCCGCCGCACGGAACCGGCGGCGACACCAGAGTGTGCGTCAACTCAGCGGTTCGATCCAGATGTTGCGGAAGCGGGGATTCTCGCCGGGGTCGCCGTGGTCTTGCAAGGCTATGGAGCCAGGCGACGGCCCTTCGGGCTGGCCGTTTCCGGTGGGTCCGCTGATGGCGACGTTGTTGTGGACAACAACGCCGTTCCACACCACCGTGACCCTGGCGTCTTCGAGTTTCGCGCCTGTCGCGCTGAACCGCGCCGCGCGGAACGTAATGTCGAACGTCTGCCATGTGTTGGGCGCGGTGGCCATGTTCCGATCGGGAGCACGCCTGAGGTAGATGGCTCCGGCCTCGTTGTTGGCCAGTGTCGTGTCACCGTAGGAGTCCAGCACCTGAATCTCGTAGCGTTCCTGGAGGTAGAACCCGCTGTTGCCGCGGGCCTGTCCGGTGACCTCAGGCGGGTAGGCGGGTTGCAGCCACTCGCCGTGCAGCTTGAAGTCGCCGAATTTCGCTCTGGTACGGATGTTTCCGCCAAGCGATTCCATAGAACCGCCGGCCACCGGCCAGGTCGCAGGGCCGCCGTTTGTGTTCTCCCATGCCGCCAGGTCGGTACCGTCGAACAGGGGGATGCGAGATACCGGAGCGACGACGACGTGGTCGAGGTTGGCGCCGTTGGCGCCCGTCGTGGTCGCACGGATCTTGCTCTGCCCGGCCGGTAGCGTCGTGCTCAGCGATACGGTTCGCCAGGTGTTCCACGCACCCGTCGGCGGGAACGAAAGCGCTGGGCTGACAGTCGTGCCGTTGGCCGCGATGGCCAGAGGCCGGTCGACGGACCCGCCGTTGGCGTAACGGAATTCCAGCGAATAGGTTCCCGCGCTCGGCGCGTTGACTGTCCATTCGGTGTGTGCGCCGGTGTTGGCGGTCGCCGCGAAGTCGGCGTAACCGGTTCCGCTGTAACCGGAATGTTCGGACCCTGCGGTCGCGCCGCTGAGCGCCGCATACTCGGCTTCGTAGGGGCCACCGGGCAGAGAGTTGAGCGTGTACCAGGCCTCCGTGCTCCACAGGGACTGCCCCGAAGCCGAACTGAACGGCCGTGGCGAGTGCACATACACCACCCGCCCGGACTTCAAGCCGTTGATCCGCAACGTGACTTTCTTGCCGTCGGCCGAAGGGGTGGCCGAAGTGACGCTCAGCGTTTCCATGTCGACCTTTGGGCCGCCATAGCTGGTGGTCGGGGTGTAACGCCATTGCCGGACGGCGTACCGCGATGCCAGCGAGCTCAGCGTTGCGGCCGACAACGGCTGGGTGTATTCGAGCTCGAAGCCACCGGCGACCGCCCGCATCGCCAAGATGTCGAAGGCGTTGCTACTGGTGGAGGTGAGTTTTTGCAGACCGAAGGTGAGCTTGCCCTGCTGACGCCAGTTGCTGCTGGCCTGTCCACCGCCGATGCCGCCCGCGTAGATCGCACCGTCGGGGCCGAGGGTGATCCGGCTGATGCCGGCCTCGAGTCCCTGGGTGAAGCGGAAGACCGCACCCTGATACTCGCCGTTGACCTTTTCCAGATACCCGCGTTGGATCCCGCCATAGGTGACATCACCGAACAGCATCTGGCCGGCGAACAGGCCTTGGGTGAGCATGAGCGGTGTGCTCGGCGAGTTCGCGATCTCGTTGTGCGGCAGCCACAGGACCGGCTGTGTGACCGCGTTCGAGTCGAACGGACCGGCCGGATCGTTGTAGTGGTTGAAGAACCGGCCCGGCTTGAGATGCACCAGCTTGTTGGCCGGTAGCCAGTCGCCCTGGTTGTCGGTGACGAAGATGCCGCCTTCGGGGCCCCAGCCTATGCCATTCGGGGTACGCAATCCGCTCGCCGTGTACTCGACCTGTCCGGTCGCCCTGTTGACTTTGATCGCGGTGCCGCGATTGTTGGCGAGCTGCGGTTTGGTGGAGCGTCCGCCAGGAGTGATCTGGACCGACAGGTTGAGGTAGAAGTAGCCGTCCTTGTACAGGAGGCCGATCGCGAACTCGTGGTAGGTCCCGCCGAACGGCCAGGTCGCCACCGTTCGCCTGTTGTCGATGATGTCATCGCCGTTGGCATCGGTCAGCTCGGTCAGCCCGGACCGCTCCGCGACGTACAGTTTGCCGTCCACATATTTGATTCCCATGGGGTCCTGCAACCCTGTGGCGATCCTCTTCACCGTCACCTGCGCGGCAGAGGTGGTGCCGGTGACGTTGCCCAGCACATAGACCTCGCCCAGCGGCGTAGTGGTGCCGTAGTCGCCGCCCCACGTGGTGATGGCCAGCCTGTTGTCGGGCAGCCAGTCCATCCCGGTGACTTTTGGCTCGAACCCGCTTGGACGCAGATTGGTCAGCGTGTAATTGGGATGCACCGCGTTCAGTGGCAGCCCGTCCCCCGGGCTGTCCACCCCCTCGACGCATTCCTTGGTACCAGGTGCGGTCACCCGGGTCACTCCGGATTCGGTGCTCAGCGCCGTGGTCGGCACGAGCGAGAACTGTGTGGATCCCGGTGGCCGCCACTCGAGTTTGAGCGCCTGCCCACTGGTGTTATCGAAATGTTCGATGCGCAGCTTGTGATAGCCGGCGGACAAATCGATGGTGCCGTCTTTCGGCGACGCGCCATGAAGGCCGTCGTGGTCGATGACCGTCGTGAACGTGCTGTCCGCGTCGTCATTGTCGACGACGGTGCTTCTGTCGATGCGCAAGCGGGAGCCATCGTCGCTGGTGAGCCGGAACACGTACGAGCCGGCCGTGGTGATGTTGATGTTCGCGACGACCTGGGTGTGGAACCTGTCGGCGACGCCGAAGTCGGCCTGGGTCGACCAGTCGATCACCGGCATCAGCTTGTCGACGTTGGGAGTCTGTCCGGGCTTGAGCGTGCAGAGTCCGGACCGATCGATTCCGAGGTTGTAGGTGCGCAATGTGACCCCGGGATCCTGCGGTGGGATCGCGGCATGTGCCTGACCAGGCACCAACAGAAATGGCAGCAATACACTCAGCCCCAGAACGAGGACTGGCGCCCGGCGCCGCCGGCGGGCGACCTCTGGGACGGTTTGAATGCTCATGACAATCCTTCTCGCGCTCGCATCCGCGCAGCAGCGCACACGCCGGCCCGGATGACAGGGGTGGGATCAGGTAGTTGCCTGACGCAGGTAGGACGCGCGCCGCCGCGTCGTCTTCTCAACGGAGCAGGTTGCTACCGCTTCGGAAACATTCCCAAAGTCGGTTCAGGAAAGCGCTTTCCTGTCGGGTTACTATATATGATTCATCATGATGTTTCAATGCCCCGCACAGCCGGCACGGGGCTCCGGTGGTTGCACGTCTCGCCGGCCGGGCAGGGCGTTCAGCGTCGCCCGGGCTGAGCGGGTCCACGAGATCCAACGGTGGACCGCCTCCACCGACTGGGTCATCTCCCGCGAGATCGCGCACCCTCCGCTGGTCAGCGAAGAACACTTCGTCGCCATTCAGGCAATCCACAGCGCACCGACCCCTACCGACGGCATCCCCCGCCGCTATGTGTTGGCCGAAGTGATCTGCTGCGGCGTGTGCGGCCGAATCATGGACTCCCACTGGATACACAGCCGACCCGGCTACCGATGCCGCCACGGACACACAAGCACCCGCACCAGGACCTCCGCCCAACCGACGATCCTCTACATCCGGGAAGACCACCTGCTCGACCGCATCCGACACGACCGCGGGCTACATCGTCGCCGTCCTGCACTGCGCAGCCCCGACCCGGAAAACTCGCCAACTACCTACAAACCAACAACGTGATCATCGTGTGACCACCACGCGTGGACCATCGAAGCCGAAACCGCGATCTATCCACTCACCCCGGCGGGGAGCTTCCTCGCCACCACAGCAACAATCCCCGTCCAACGGGACGGGGATCGCTCGAAACGCGAAGAGAAATCAGCGCGAGAACAGGGACGGCATCTCGGAGACTGACCGCCGTACGGATACCGACTCACCGACGCCGGCCCTCATCCAAACGCCGCCCAAGCGCGCTGGGGTCGCCGGCTGCAACGCCTCGACCCGGATCCGGCCACGGCCGCACACGTGCGGTGGATGTTCGCCCAACGCCTGGATGGCCAGAGTCTCGCCAGCATGGCGCGCACCCTCGACGACGCCGGCATACCGTGCCCGTCGGGAGTCGGTCCTGACCGCAATCCACACCGCAGTGGCGACCGGTGCACCCTACGAACAGTCGCGGCGATCCTCGCCAACCTGACGCTCGCCGCCGAGCACGGCTTGGTCGGTTACGAACCGGGCTATCACGTCGTCAACCCCAACGCGCCGGGCCACGCAGCGCCCTTCACGCTCTCGTCGGAGAGCCTGCCGACGATGCCCGACCCCGACGCCCACCGACTCAAATGGATCATCGGCCAGGTCGGCGAGAACAACCGCTACGTGATCCTCGAACGCGCCGACGGATGGTTCGTCCAGGTCGGCTACGGCGACGCTGCCGGAGTACCCGCCGGGACATACGCACTGGAATATCAGGAAGGTTCCATCAACCGACACTTCCGCTGCCAGACCACCGACCGCGAAGCAGCCCTGCAGCTCTTGCAGGAGTTCCGAGCCGGCAGCGACAGGTGGAAACGCCGCCACCTGTGGGGACCACTCTGACCAGTCCCCCAACTGCCCATGGCGGCGCGGTGAACAGCGGCGGTGTCACAGCGCCCCGCTACGCTCGCGCTCATGGCAGATCCGTTCCGGGTGCGCATCACCGTCCGTGGCTACGAGCTGGACACCCAGGGCCACCTGAACCAGGCCGTCTACCTCCAGTACGGCGAGCACGCCCGGTGGGAGTGCCTGCGCGCCGCCGGCATCTCACAGGAGCGGCTCATCGCCAGCGGGGTGGGGCCGGTCGCCCTGGAGGTCACCGTGCGCTACCTACGCGAGCTGCGCGGCGCGGACGAGGTGGACGTGTCCTGCGGGTTCCGCTGGGGCGAGGGCAAGACCTTCCAGATCGACCAGGACTACGCCCGCCCGGACGGCACCCCGGTGGCGACGCTGACCGGGGTGGGTGGCCTGCTCGACCTGTCCGCCCGGCGGCTGGTGGCCAACCCGCGCGAGCGGTTCCGGGAGCTGGCCAGCGACCCGGGGCCGCTCAACCTCTGAACGCAGGTCTCCCCCAGCAGGTCGGGTCGCACGGGCATTACGCCCATCCCGACGTTTCCCCTGCCGCCTTCTTCCTCGGTCACCCACAGCGACGTCGGGTCCGGGCCGGGCAGCGCCACTCCCCCGTGGCGAATTCGCGGTCATCTCGGTCGCCGGCTCGCCGGCTCGCCGTCCGGCACCACGTAGCCGGGCACCGCCTCGAGCGGCCGGATCACCACACGGTCCGGACCGACCAGGAAGCTGACCGGCCCGCCGCTGCGCAGGGCCGGTTTGGCGGTGGTGGTGATCCGGTGATGGGCGAAGTCGATGCGGGCCAACGGGCCCGGTCACCCCCGGCGGGCTGCCGTCGGCCGGTCGTCTGGCACATGTGAGGATGCGGCGCATGCGTGCCGTGATCTTCGACGAGTTCGGTGCCCGACCCGAGGTCCGCGACGTGCCGGACCCGGTGCCGCCGCCCGGGGGTGCCGTCATCCGGGTCGAGGCGACCGGATTGTGCCGCAGCGACTGGCACGGGTGGCAGGGGCACGACCCGGACGTCCGCCTGCCGCACGTGCCTGGCCACGAGTTCGCCGGCGTGGTCACAGCGGTTGGCGACGGTGTACGCGGCTGGCACCTCGGCGACCGAGTCACCGTGCCGTTCGTCTGCGCGTGCGGGCAGTGCCCGGCCTGCTTCTCTGGCGACCAGCAGGTGTGTGAGCGGCAGACGCAGCCCGGCTTCACCCACTGGGGCTCGTTCGCCGAGTACGTGGCGGTGCAACACGCCGACGTCAACCTGGTCCGGCTTCCCGACGAGGTGGGCTACCCGGCCGCGGCGGCGCTCGGCTGCCGGTTCGCCACGGCGTTCCGGGCGGTGGTCGGTCAGGGGCGGGTCGCCGCAGGCGAGTGGGTGGCGGTGCACGGCTGCGGCGGTGTGGGGTTGTCGGCGGTGATGATCGCAGCGGCGTGCGGCGCGCGGGTGGTGGCGGTCGACGTTGCCCCCGGCGCACTCGAGCTGGCCCGCCGTTTCGGGGCCTCGGTGTGTCTGGACGGGGCTGCCCTCACCGGACCCGGCGCGGTGGCCGCAGCCGTTTGTGAGGTGACCGGCGGCGGCGCCCACCTGTCGCTCGACGCCCTGGGCAGCCACGCCACCTGCACTGCCTCGATCGAGAGCCTGCGCCGGCGCGGGCGGCACGTGCAGGTCGGCCTTCTCCCCGCCGCCCAGGGCCGCCCGGCCCTGCCGATGGACCTGGTAATCGCCTACGAGCTGGAACTGCGGGGCAGCCATGGCATGGCCGCGCACGCCTACCCGGAGCTGCTCCGGCTGGTCACCGCCGGCGTGCTGCGCCCCGCCGAGCTGGTCACCCGCACCATCGGGCTCGCCGAAGTGCCCGACGCCCTGGCCGCGATGGACCGGGCCGCCCCCGGCGGGATGTGCATCGTCCAGCCCTGACCGGGGCGACGCTCGGTCGGCCAGGGGTACGCCCCGGTAGGCGTAGGCCGCGGCGTAGCTTGCCGTCGCGGCGACAGGAGGCCTCAACGTCGTGTGTGTAGAGATTGGCGAGCGCAACCTCGAATGTACGTGCCACTGTGGGGAGTCAGCCTCGATCACGGCGTCCTGGACGCGACCGGGCTGCCGGCTCACGCTGGGTCGTCGCCAACCGATGTGGCCCGGGCGATGAAGAACGCGTGCGCACCGGTCAGGAGCGGCAGGACGAGCACCAGGACCCGGAACAGCGGCAGCAAATCGTAGACCGGCACCCGGAGCAGCCGGGCGAGGATGTCGTCGCCCGCGGCCGCCCTCGACGCCGGCGCCGACCCCGCCGTCGTCACGGGTTGGATCGCCCAAACCCAGGCCGAACGCACCCGCGCAGAAGCCGAACTAAGCGCCATCGCGGGTGTCACTCCGCGCCGGATGAGCCGACCTTAGTGGTGGCGGCGTCCCCAACCCTCAGTTGTTGGCCTACGCACTAGTTTCCTCGTCCAACGGGCCGGCAAGCGTCTCGATCGCCAGCGGCAGCGGCTCTGGTTCCTCGCGCGCGAGGCTCGCCAAGCACTCCGAGGGCTCACCCCCCTCGCTGACCGCGTCGACATACGCCTTGGCATCCCGCAGGCCCATCCGCGGCGCTCGGCGGCGGATATACCGCAGCGCCGCCATCCTGTCCCCACCTTGCACGAGGACACGGACTTCAACGAGCAGTGAGTCCACAGGTCTGACGTCCCTGTACTGCCGCAGATACACCTCAGCCCACCGACCCGAGCCGCATATCGCAACCGGAATGTGGTGAATGCTGCCGTCTTCCCCATCCACCAGGTAGGGGCCCTGCCCCACCAGCATCCTTCCCAAGTCACCGGAGCGCAGATACTCCACAGACTGCCAGGAGACCAACCACCCGAGCGCGTGCTCTTCGACACCGCAGACCGCGATCTCCGGCACTTCGGCCAGCCGTCCCTCCCGTCGCTGCCCGATCAGCAAGGCCTCGACGAGCGCGACAGCGCGCTCCCTGGTGATCACAACCGGCATCATCCATCACTACGACCACAACACCAACCGCATTCGAACCCATGCTGGTGTCTCGTCGGGGCCATTGATTCCATGGACGTCCTGTCATCGCCGGGCGAGGAGCGCGCTCGTGACAAGCGGCAGCCCAGCGCGGCGGATGCCTTCAGATCCGCCGAAGAGGTCAACGAGCAGGAAGCCCTGCTCAAAGGTTGCGGGTGGGATTCGAGCCTCAGCTTCCGGGATTCATGCTGACCCCACCGCCACGGGACCCAGAGCCGTACGTCGATGCTTTGCGGCCCTCGTGAACGGCGTCAGCGGGTCTCAGAACGGCAGCCAGCACAATCCAGGCGGCGAGCAGCGATCCCTGACCACTTCGGTCTTCTCTGGGAGGGCACGCAGGTCCGCTCGCCCACATCACCGCAGGTCACCGCCCTCGTCCTTGTCCGGTGCCGGTGAACACTTCGGGCGCGGTGACCACTTCGCCAACCTGCACCCAATCTGCTCCCACTTGCAAGGCCGGGCCCGGCCAACGGCTCCTTACCGCCTCGACGTGCGCACACCCTTTACCAGGCGGCATAGAGCACCGTCGACTGCCGCCCAGATTTGGGGAGCACTCCGCAGAAAACAGGACGCTGCACCGACTCTGACCCGCGGTAACGTGGAGCCGCAGGCAGGGGCGGGTGCAGTTGAGCGCCGTTCGATGCCGTTGGACGCAGTTCAAGGCCGTTCAGGGCACCCTGCTGCTCCCAACCCGCTCCCCCAAACCGGGCTCGCACCGCGCCGCCGACGGATCGTGAGCTGCCGGCCCGGTGCTTTGGTTGGCGGCACCAGCGGTGGCTCCTGCAGCCGCATCGGTCGATCGGGAGCACGCCCACCATCGCTGCACCCAGTCAGCGGCAGATGCGTGCGCCTTCCTGACCTTTGGGTTGATGTGCGGCCGGCCGCGAATCTGTGCGTCGTACGGCTCCTGGCACGTTCGGTTTCGACAGGTGGAAGCGATCTCACCAATACACGACAC
>NZ_JBEZGJ010000200.1:0-12075 GCF_040649965.1 Micromonospora sp. NPDC048843 | reverse complement strand
GTCACCAGTGACGCTGCCACCGCCTTGTTGACCGCGTCGATGCGGGAGACCGCGCCGAGCTTCGCGAAGATGCGACGCAGGTGGCTCTTCACAGTGGCCTCGGTCAGGTCGAGTCGCCGCGCGATCTGGGCGTTGGTCATCGCCTCGGCCGCGAGTTGCAGGATCTCCAGCTCGACGGAGGACAGAATGGCGGACTCGGCGTTCTGCACCTGCACCAGGCTCTGACCGGAGACCGAGAGCAGCACCGAGCCGCTGCCGTCGCGGGCCTTGCGGATCGCGGCGACCAGCTCCTCACGACCCACGCTCTTGAGCAGGTACGCGCGCACCCCCGCGGCGATCAGTCGGCGCAGCAGGTCAGGGCTGTCATACATGCTGAGGATGACGACCGCGCTGTCGGGCGACACCTCACGGATGCGGCGCACCGTGACCACCGGGTCGTCGCCGGGAATCTCGACGTCGAGCAGCACCACGTCGGGGCGCTCCGACGCCGCCTTGGCGACAGCGGTGGCCGAGTCGCCCGCCTCGTCGACCACGTCGAGGTCGGCGTGCACCTCGAGCACCCAGCGCAGCCCCTCGCGGACGAGAGCGTGGTCGTCGACTATGAGGATGGTGGTGGCGCCGGCGGGAGACCCGCCGTCGGACCGCGTCAACCTAACCCCCAGACCCCATCCCCCGCCGCCAGCGTGCACACGATTGGCACCGTATCGCGGCCGTGTGACGCCACAGCTATCGTGGCGTCCTCCCGACACGAAGAACGCCACGATCGCCGCGCGATTCTGTCAGTCTCGTGTGGACAGACGGACCAACTCGCCGATGCCGAGGCCCTTGTTGGCGATGTAGAAGCTGCCGTCCTTGGCGATGGCGAACGACATCGGGGAGTCCAGGCCGGTGCTCACCAGCTCCCGGTGGCTGCCGTCGCGCTCCACCCGGATCAACGCACCTGTGGAATCCCCGGAGCTGAGCCCGTTCTTCGCGATCTCCAGCACGACCAGTCGACCCCGCTTGTCGAAGGCGATGTCGATGATGTTGGTGAAACCGGTCGCGAAGATCGTCGGTTCCTGGCCGGGCACCAGCCGCCACACCCGGGCGCCACCGTTCGGGAAGGGGTGCCCGGTCAGCTGACCGATGTAGAAGGCGCCGTCCGGCCCGCGGGTGATGGTGACCGGTACGAACTGGATCGGCGTCGTCGAGCCGGGCGGCAGGCCCCACTCCGGCGGCGCCGGCACCTGCTCCTGTGGCCACACGTGTTCGGCGGTGACCACGCCACGACGGTCGATCCGGAGCACGTCGTTGGCGGCCGCGTCGAGCGCGTAGACGTCACGCCCGTCGGCGACGACCGCGTACGGCTGGCTCTCCGGAATGACCCCGTCGGGGTTGTTCTGCCCCTCGTAGGCGGAGAGGTCGCCGACGACCGACCAGCGGCGCTTCCCCTCGACCCGGAGGATGGTTCCCATCGTGGCCCCGGCCGCGCCGAGCAGGTCGCGCGAGACCGGGTCGGTGCTGTAGCCCATCGCCACCAGGAGCTTGCCCTGCCGATCGAAGGCCAGGTCGTGGGCGCCGTAGACGGAGAAGCCGGCGCCAGTGCTCCGCAGCGACGGCAGGCCCGTCACGACTCGCTTCTGCCAGCCGTGACGGACCGCCGTGATCGCACCGGTCGAGCCGTAGCAGAGGTTGGTGCCGAACGTGCCGGGGATGCACACGTCGTCGCCGCCGAGCCCGGCCTCGGCGACGTAGACGATGCCGGCCCGGTCGATGGCGACACCGCGAGGGTTGTCGAGGTTGCGGGCGACGACGGTCAGTCGCCCAGTGGTCGAGGTGGCCGCTGTGGCGGGCGCGGCAATGCCGGCCACCAGTACCAGCGGCACAGCCAGCGACAACGTTCGTCGCATCGCGTCGAGCATGGGTTCTCCTCAGCAAGCGGGGTTCGGATGCGAACGACGCTGCCGGCGTTGCCTCGAGGCCCGGTGGAGGAAGGCTCGACAGGTCCGCCTACTCAGGCTGATTGGGAGTGCCCCGCCCCAGCTCATAGGGGGATGTGACGCCCTCGTAGGCGAGGTGCATCACCATGCCGTTGGCCGCGTGGTCGAGGTTGTGGCAGTGGTCCATCCAGAGCCCCGGATTGTCCGCCTTGAAGCCGATTTCGTAGATCTCACCGGGAATCACGTCGAGGCTGTCGATCCACCACGGTGACCCGGTCGCGCGGACCCCGTTGCGGGACAGCACCAACGCGTGGTGGCCGTGCAGATGCATCGGGTGGTTCTGGTGGCTGCGGTTGACGATCCGCACCTTGACCACGTCGTCCATCCGGACCATGAGCGTCGGCGTGTCGGGGAAGCTGTGCCCGTTGATGATCGGCACCAGGTGCAGGCCCCCGTTGTAGAAGGACAGCCGGTCGTCGAGGAGTTGGGTGAACGAGCGGTCGTACGACGAGCCGGCGTCGAAGGGCCGGGATCCGCCGGAGCCGTACGAGAGCGGGTCGAAGTGGTCCCCGTCGTCGACGATCTTCGGCGTCGAGGCGTCACCCGGTGGCGCCAGGACCAGCCCGCCGTCGCGGTTGGCGAGGTCGGTCAGGCGTACCGGGCCCGCCGGCATCGTGAACGTCACGTCGTAGCGTCCACCGGTAGCCAACCCGAACCGCGGGTCGGTCAGCGGGGTTGGGCCGTTGACGTCGACCCCGTCGATCGCCGCCACCCGCACCGGCGTGCCGTTGACGGTCAGAGCCCGCGGACGGCTGTCGGTGGACGGGTTGTTGTCGGTATTGATCAGGCGCAGACGCACCGGCGTGCCCGGAGCGACCTCCTGGCGTTGCAGCGTGTCACTCGTGCCGAACGACACGATGTTGTCGTCCGGCGTACGCCACTCGTGGGCCTGCACGACGAAGTCCCGCTCGCCGGGTGGTGGGCCGTCGCGCGGCTCGACGATCAGCGCGCCGAACAGACCCCGCCTGATCGCCTCGAGCGGGTTCTGATGGGTGTGGTACCAGAAGGTGCCGACCTGCTCGGCGATGAACCGGTAGGTGAAGCTGCCGCCCGGCTCCACGGCGTTCTGCGTCGCACCGGCGACGCCGTCCTCACCGTTGGGGACGTCGAGGCCGTGCCAGTGGATGGTCACGTTCTCGTCGGGAATCTCGTTGTGCAGCGTCACCTCGACGAGGTCTCCCTCGCGGACCCGCAGCTCCGGCCCGGGCGACTGTCCGTTGTACGTCAGCGCCTTGATCTCGGTGCCCGACGAGAGCCGTACCGTGGCGTTCTTCGCGGTCAGGGTGAATGCCTTGTTGGGCTTGCCGGTCCGCGGCCCGCGCAGGTCGTCGACGGAGGTCCCGCCGTGGCCACCGTGACCGATCGACGGGCCGCCGCCGTAGTCGACGTTGTCGTGGGACGTCATTGTCATGCGGTCGGGCAGCCTGCTGCTCTGCGCCACGTAGGTGATGCCGGCGGCGACGACCAGCACCACGACGGCGGCCTGCGCGGTGGCGCGCAGGGCGCTGGCACGACGGCCACGACGGGCGAAATCGGTAGCGGTGACGACCCGCAGACGATGCCCCTGCCAGAACCACAGCACCACCACCGACAGCAGGATCGGCGCGGCGTGGGTCGCGATGTCGTCGAGGTAGGACGGGACCGGACGGGACACGTACGCGAAGTAGACGCCGACCACCGTCGCCACGGCCGTCACCTGGACCGGCACGACGAATCGGGGATGGGCGGCGGCGGAGCGCGTCTCGGCGTCGACCGGCGCGTCGTCGCGGTTGGCCAGGGCGCGTAGGCCCGGCACGGTCCAGATGACGACGGCCAGCATCGGCAGCAGCAGGAGCGGCATCTGCACGATCACGCGGTTGTCGGCAAAGATCCAGTCGACGGCGAGCATCAGCCCGATCGCGACGCACTTGACGACCAGCACCACCAGCGCGGCGACGAGCAGACGCAGCAGCCGACGGGCACTCTTGCGCAGCGCCTCGGGCGTCGGCCGCCAGGCCAGCCGCGTGGCGAGGATCGCCGCGGACAGCCAGATCAGGAACAGGACCCCGGCCAGGATCCCATCGGCGTTCTCTCCGACCTCAAACATGACGCCAACATACGAAGGATGCGCACCGCCCGGCATCCGTTGAGGAACGCCCGGTTGATACGGCGATCGCCGTAGCCGGCACCGCCCGCGAAACAACTGCCGTAGTCAGCTGCCGGGCGCGACGAGCCCCGTCTGGTAGGCGAGGACGACGAGTTGCGCGCGGTCGCGGACGCGGAGCTTGACCATGGCTCGGTGGACGTGGGTACGGGCCGTGGCCGGGCTCATCGACAGCCGGCGCCCGATCTCCTCGTTCGTCAGCCCGCTGGCCACCAGGCTCATCACCTCGCGCTCGCGGTCGGTCAACACCGCCAGCCGGCCGCCGTCGACCGGCGTGGGCGCGACCTTGCTGACGAACGCGCTCACCAGCCGGCTCGTCACCCGCGGCGAGATCAACATGTCGCCGCCGGCCACCACCCGCACCGCCTGGCGCAGCTCGTCGGGCTCGATGTCCTTGAGCAGGAACCCGCTCGCGCCGGCGCGCAGCGCCTCGAAGACGTACTCGTCGAGCTCGAAGGTGGTCAGGACGATGACCCGCACGGCCGGGAACCGCTCGACGATCGCGGCCGTTGCCCGTACGCCGTCGAGCACCGGCATTCGCACGTCCATCAGCACGATGTCCGGCCGGGTGGCGGCGACCATCTCGACAGCCTGGGCGCCGTTGGACGCCTCACCGACCACCTCCAGGTCGTCGCTGTGGTCGAGCAGGCCCCGGAAGCCGGCCCGCACGAGTGTCTGGTCGTCCGCCAGCACCATCCGGATCGTCACGCTGTCTCCTCCACCTCGACCGGCAGCCGCGCGGCCACTCGGAACCCCCCGCCCTGCGGCCGGGGCCCGGCCTCGAGCGACCCGCCGGCCGCCGTGGCCCGTTCCCGCATGCCGGCCACCCCGTGCCCTCGTCGGCCCGCCCCGGACCCGACCCCGTCGTCGACGATCTCCACAGTGACGGCGTCACCCGCGTAGGCGATGGTGACGTCGACGGTCGTGGCTTCGGCGTGCTTGACCGTGTTGGTGATCGACTCCTGCACGATCCGGTAGACCGAGAGCGCCACCTCCGGCGGGATCGGGCGCGGGGTGCCCGCGATCCCCGACCGCACCTTCACGCCGGCCTGTTCGGCGACTGCGAAGACGCGCGCCAGGTCGGGCACCTCCCCGGCGTCGCGGAGCATGCCGATCGCCGAGCGGACCTCGTGCATGGCGTCGCGTGCCGCGCCCCGGATGCTCCGCAGCGCGGCCCGCGCCTCGGCCGGCTTGCTGTCGAAGATGTCGTCGGCGAGGCTCGCCTGCACACTGATCGCGGCGATCGTGTGACCGAGTACGTCGTGGACCTCGCGGGCGATGCGGAGCCGCTCCTGGGCGACCTCGTGCTGACGCTCCTGGCGCATCACGGCGAGACGCTGCTGCGCCTCGGCCAGCCGGTCCCGGCGAGTGCGGATCGTCTCGGCGAGCAGCACCACTGCCGCGAGCAGCGAACCCTCTTCGAGGGTGGCCGAGAGGGCGGGAAAGAAGCCCTCGCCGAGCAGCGTGTACCGCATGATCAGCTCAAGGACGACGAAGAACCCGGCGACGACGAGCGCCCAGGTGAACCGGCCGGCGGCCGCCACGGAGAAGAGGGCGGCGGCCAGCGGGAGGGCGGGTGGGATGCCCGGGTATTCGAGCGCGTAGTAGATCATCAGCGCGGTGACCGAGCCGACCAGCACCAGCAGCGGCCAGCGGCGCCGGAAGACCAGCAGCAGCCCGATCACCGCGCCGATCGCGTAGGCGCGCGCGTCCGGCGGCCGGGCGCCGGGCTCGTCGGCGACCCGGATCGCCACCGCCACGACGGCCGCGACGACGACAGCGATGAGGGCATCGATCGCGACTCGCCTGACGGCCGGGTTCATGTCCGCAACGGTACGACGCGCGCACGGTCCGTTAGCGAGGGCCCCTTCCCAACCGGAAACCGTCAGCAAGGGGCCCGTCGGCTCAGCCGCGGCGGAGCGAGAGCAGGGTCTGCCCGGTGGGGATCACAGTGCTGGCGTCCACCTGGAGCCCGGCCTTCTCGCCCAGTTCGGCGTACTCGCGCCAGGTCCTCGCCTTGCCCGCCATGAGCGAGAGGAGGCGCAGGTCCATCTGGGTGATGAACATCAGCCGGGCCGGGTCATCGGGGAAGTTGTCGTTCTCGTCCTTGACCAGGATCTGCACGATCAGCACCTTTCCGGTCGTGCCGATCGCGTCCGCCGCCCGCTGGAGGATCTTCTCGGCGGCGCTGTCGTTCCAGTCGTGCAGGACGTTCGACAGGATGTAGACGTCGGCGCCGGCCGGGAGCGGGTCGAAGATGCTGCCGCTGACCACCTCGGCGCGGTCGGCGATGCCCGCCGCCTCGAACCGGGCCCGGCCCTGCTCGACGACGCCCGGCAGGTCGACCACTGTGCCGCGCAGGTGCGGCTGGGCCTTGAGGATCTCGGTGAGCAGGGCACCGGTGCCGCCGCCGACGTCGATGACGTGGTTGACGGTGCTCCAGTCGAAGCCCTGGACGACCTGGTCGAAGTAGCTCGCGTGGGTGGCCATCAGCGCACCGAACGACGTGGCCCGGTCGGGGTTGGTGGCCAGATCGTCCCAGAACTCGATGCCGTAACGCACCGGGTACGCCGCGTCGCCGGTGCGGATCGAGTGGGTCAGCGAGCTGAACGTGCCCTCGATCCGGCCGGCCATCGAGTCGACGTCGAGCCAGGGACGTTGGGCGGCGGGGTGGTCGGTCTTGAGGAACTCGGCGGCTTCCGTCAGGGCGTACACCCGCGGTTCGGTCTCCTTGAAGACGCCGCGGACCGAGAGGTAGCGCAGCAGCCGGTGCAGCGCGTCGGGATTGGCCTTCGTCGCCGCGGCGAGCTCGTCGAGCGTGGTGGTGCCCGCGGCGATCAGGTCGGCGAGGCCGAGCGTCGCCGCGGCCCGCACTGCCCACGGCGTGATCGTGTCGGTCAGCGAGTAGAGATTGACCCGATTTTCCGTCATGGCGGCGAGCTTCGACGACGGCGCTCGAGACCGGCTCGAAGCCGCGTCGATCGACCGGTTCTCCAGCCGGGTTCGAGCGGGCGGGCGCAGGCTGCGCCTGTCACGGCCGCCATGCGAAGGGGACACGATGGGCGCCAGCCACCAGGAGCGCGGAGCGATCGAGGTCATTCAGGACCTCATGCAGCAGAAGTGGGTCTACGAGCTGTTCGGCGAGATCGGCGCGCGCCAGGGTGCCTCGGCCGCGCACGTCGAGCAACTGAGGGCGGTCGATTCCGCCGCGCACGTGTTCTGGCCGTTCCAGGCACCGCCATTTCCGGTGATCGCGGCAACCGCCAGCGGATCGACGTTGACCGACATCGACGGCAACAACTACCTCGACTGTCACATGGGGTACGGCGCTCAGGCGCTGCACGGGCACAATCCGGCGCCGGTAGTCGACTTCGTCCGCGAGCACCTCGGCAAGGGCACCGGCAACGGCTACACCAACGCGTTGGAGCTGGAACTCGCGACGTTGCTGCGCGAGATCCTCCCGCACAACGAGAAGTTCGCCTTCCAACACTCGGGTACGGGCGCCACCCAGTCGGCGATCCGGCTCTGCCGTGCGCACACCGGGCGGCGGATGGTCGCCAAGTTCGAGGGCACCCTGCACGGGTCCCACGATCTGGCCGTCCACAACACCGCGCCCTGGTATCACGGGCATCCCGCGGTGCCGTTCCCGGAGATCGGCAAGGACGGCATTCCGCTGGTCTCGGCGTTTGCCGGCGTCACACCGGCCGAGCCGCGCGACCTGCTGATCCTGCCCAACGACACGGCGCTCGCCGTCGAGTTGATCGAGCGCCACGCTGGCGAGTTGGCCTGCATCCTGGCCGAGCCGGCCGCCTCGTCGTTCCCGTTCGAGGAGACGACGATCCCGATGATCCGCGAGGTAGCGGTCGCCGCCCAGCGACTCGGGGTGCCGTTCATCCTCGACGAAGTGCTGACGGGCTTCCGTTCAGGGCTCGCCGGCGCCGCGCAGAAGTTCGACATCCCGACCGACCTCGTCACCTACGGCAAGGTGATCAGCGGGCTCGGGCTGCCGCTGTCGGCGATCGGCGGTCGGGCCGACATCCTCGACATCTCGCAGACCAGTGGGCAGTCCTGGACCGACTTCGGCCAGAAGACCGGCCTGCAGGGCAGCCACACCGGTAACTACCTGTCGGTGGCGGCGTCGCTGGCCACGCTCCAGCTGCTCCGCGACAAGGGGCCCGCCTACTACACCGACCTGCGGGCCAAGGTCGACCGGGTCCAGGCGCGGCTGGCCGCGTTCCGGGCGGCCGAGGGGATCCCGCTGCGCATGGTGGGGTTCGGCGACTACATCGGGTGCTTCCAGTTCCTTCCGGAAGACTCCTACACCGACTACCGGGACTACTCGCGGGCACTCAACCCGGCGACGTTCATCCTCACGCTGCTGCTGCGCAAGCGCGGCATCTACACGCTCGGTATGCCGATGTTCTTCGCCGGCGGCGCTCACAGCGACGCCGACGTCGACCGGCTGACCGATGCCGTGCTGGAGAGCACGCTGGAGCTTCGCGCCAACGACTTCCCCTTCGACCTGGCGTGGCCGGCGACGTCCGCGTGGGGCTCCGGCTCCTCCGAGTGGGGTTCGGGTTCCTCCGACTGGTCGTAGCCACCTCTGCGTCACCGGGCCCGGGTCAGCTCCTGACCCGGGCCCTCCTCATGTGCCGTACAGGTCATACGCAAATAGCCGTACTTGACTAATCGTACGCGACGGCGTGTAGTCGAAGGGTGGGTCCGCTGTCGACCCCGTCCGACTTCAGGAGGAACGCGATGACGGAGAGCTGGACCGACGAACGCAGCACCGCCCCACCCAATCCGCGCCGATGGCTGATCCTGGCCGTCATTCTGGCCGGGGCATTCATGATTCTGCTGGCCACGACGATCGTCAATGTGGCTGTCGCGCCGATCCAGCGCGACCTGCGGTCGACCTACACGGCCATGGAGTGGGTCATCGCCGGCTACGCGCTCGGCTACGGCCTGTTACTCATCCCCGCCGGCCGGATCGGCGACCGCTTCGGCCACCGCAAGCTGTTCCTCATCGGCGTCGCCGGGTTCACGCTCGCGTCGGCGGCGTCGGCGCTCGCGGCCACACCCGGCCAGCTGATCGCGTTCCAGGTGGTGCAGGGCATGATGGCCGGCATCCTCAACCCGCCGGTGCTGGCGCTGATCCAGACCACGTTCCCGGCGAAGGAGACCGGCAAGGCGTACGGGATCTACGGCGCGATCGGCGGCATCGCGACCGCCAGCGGCCCACTCCTCGGCGGCCTCCTGATCGCGTGGGACCTCAACGGCTGGGACTGGCGACCGGTGTTCCTGCTCAACGTGCCGATCGGCCTGGCCACGTTCGTCGCCGCGCTGATCCTGGTGCCCGAGTCGCGAGGCCGCCGCGGTGGGCTCGACGTGATCGGCATGCTGCTCGTCTCGGCCGCCGTCCTGCTGCTGGCCGTACCCCTGGTCGAGGGCCAGCGCCTGGGTTGGCCGGCATGGACGTTCGTCTCGATGGCAGCGGCGCTGCCCGCGCTGGCCGTCTTCGCGGTGTGGGAGTTGCGCCGCGCCCGACGTGCCCAGGTCCCGCTCGTGAGCATGCGGCTGTTCGCTCACCGCTCGTTCTCCGCCGGCGTCGGCATCAGCCTCTGCTACTTCGCGGGCTTCATCGGCCTGCTCTTCGCACTCTCGCTGCACCTTCAGATCGGCCTGGAGAAGTCCGCCCTGACGACGGGCCTGATCCTGCTGCCGTTCTCGTTCGGCACACTGGTCGGCGCGGCCATCTCCGACAACGTCGCCCGAGCGCTCGGCCGCGGCGTCCTGATGCTCGGCGCCGGCATTGTGATCGTCGGCATGGTGGGCATCATCGCCACGATCCACTGGTGGGGTTCCGGCCTGGAGCTACTGCCGGCCCTGCTCTTCGCCGGCTTCGGCTCGGGCCTGGTGATCGCGCCGAGCGTCGAGATCGTGCTGGCCGGCGTGCCCTGGCAGGATGCGGGCGCGGCCAGCGGTGTGCTCGGCACCGCCCAGCGTCTCGGCCAGGCGATCGGCGTCGCGGTGGCCGGCGTGGTCCTCTTCGGAACGCTCGGTTCGTACTCGGGGACGGCCGCTGAGAAGGCGAGCCCGGAGCTTCAGGCATCGCTCGTGGCGGCGGGCCTGCCGCCGGCCGAGGCGAGCGCGGCGACGACCACCTTCGCCGACTGTTTCATCCGCCAGTCGCGCGCGTCGGATCCGACGGCCACGCCGCCCGGCTGCGCGGACTCGGCGCCAGGTCCGGTCGGCGAGGCCTTCGACAGCGCTGCCACGTCGGCGCTGGAGACCAACTTCAACCGCGCGGTCCAGTGGACCGTCGGCGCCGTCCTGGTCGGGGTGATCCTCACGTTCCTTCTCGTCTACCTGCTGCCCCGCCGGCCCGAAGAGCCCTGGGCCGAGGCGAGCAAGCCCGATTGGAACGTGACCACCCAGCCCGAGCCCGCTCAGTGACAGGCCGCCAGCCCCGGCCCCGGAGATGCCACCGGGGCCGGGGCTGGCACCGTCACGATGTGGTCATCGATGTCGGTTGGTTGGCCATCAGCTTGGGCAACTGGTCGAGCAGCTCGTCGTGCCAGGCGAGCTCGGTACGGAGTCGGAGCTCGGTATGACGGAAGGTCGTCCACTCCAGACCGCGGATGTGTGGCGCCGCCAGCTCTCGGAGCGCGAGCCACGAGTCGAGCTGCTCGGCGAGGGCCTTCCGGCGCGCCACGATGATCGCGCGCAGCGCGTCTTCTCCGAGGTCGATCACGTTCTGCAGGGCCAGGTCGACCGGGTCGTGACGGAGCTTGGTGTCGCGCAGCGCCTCGTCGCGGTGATCGATCAGCTCCGCCGCGCCGGCCGAGGTGAGCGCGTAGATCGTGCGGGCGGGCCGGTTGCCCTCCTGCTCGGTCCGGATCGCCTCGATGACGCCCTCGACCTGCATTCGGTGCAGCGCGCCGTAGAGCGACCCCGGCTTGACGTCGCTCCACAGCTCGGTACGGTCGACCTGGGCCGCCCGGCGGATCTGGTGCCCGTGCATGGGGCCCCCGCGCGCGAGCGCTCCGAGTACGAACAGGCGAGTGCTATTCACGGCATTAGTCCAACACGAGTGCCCGTTTGCGGGCAAGTTACCCAGAGCAATCCTTGAGCAGCCTGCTATCCGTGAAACGTCGGGTCGCAGAGCCTCGGCAGGACGATCAGCGAGGCCGCGATGGCCCTGTTGACCGCGTCGATCCGGGATACCGCACCGAGTTTGGCGAAGATGTTGCGCAGGTGGCGCTTGACCGTCGCCTCCGACAGGCAGAGCCGGCCGGCGATCTGAGCGTTGCTCATCGCCTGACCAACCAGTTGCAGGACCTCGCGCTCACGGTCCGACAGCGTGCTGTGAACTGGCCCTTGCACCTGGGTCAGGCTCTCTCGCGACACCGCCAGCATCACCGGGGCGTCATCGGCGCGGGCGCTGCGGATCGCCGCCACCAACTCCTGGCGCGTCGAGTTCTTCAGCAGATAGCCGCAGATGCCAAGGGTCAACAACTCACGCAGCAGCGTCGGGCCGTCGAACATGCTGAGGATGATGACCCGGCTCGCCGGCGCGACGTCACGGATCCGGCGGACCGTGGTGGTCACCCCGTCCCCGGGGATCTGCACGTCGAGCAGCACGATGTCGGGCTGGCGGATTCGGATCTCGTTGATCGCGGCGCCGCTGTCGCCGGCCTCGCCGACGACCACGAGGTCGCGCTGGGCGTCGAGGATCTCCCGGAGGCCGTCGCGCACCACTACGTGGTCGTCGACCAGAACGATGCGGGTCGGCTCGATCATCGTGACGGTCACCGGCCAGCCCCCGCCCCGACGGCGAGCAGCGGCACGACGAGCTCGACCGAAGCGCCCTGGTGGCCCGCCGCGCGCACAGGCGGCCCGCCGCGCCGACGAGCTGATCGAGATGACCGGCCTGACCGGCTTCGAGAAGGC
>NZ_JBEZGJ010000199.1:0-12216 GCF_040649965.1 Micromonospora sp. NPDC048843 | reverse complement strand
CGCTGCGCCGCCGGCCACGGGATCGCCGACGGCGACATCGACATCGTCGCCGGCCCGGGCCTCGTCCGGCCCGACACCCGGGTGGTGCCGCTCCGGGACGGCGCGGCCGTCGTCGAACTGCCGACCAACGGGGTACCCGCCGGGGTGTACCCGGTGCACGTCGCGTACTCGGGTGACAGGGTCCACGCCCCCAGCGCAGCGGTCCACCAGCGGCTGCGGGTCCGCTAGCCAACAGGCAGGGGTGGGCCGGCGACCTTTCGTCGGCCCACCGCCAGCTGTCCGTCCGGACTGTCAGCTCACGCCCCGAACCGCCTCGATGATGGTCTCGGCGACCTCGCCGGGACGGGCCACAGTCATCGCGTGCGAGCCGCCGACGACCTCGCGCTGCCCCCGGGGGTTGGCCCGCTCGGCCATGAAACGGTGCACCTCGGCAGGGATGTTCTTGTCGGCGTCCCCGAACACGAACCAACTGGGCAGCGACCGCCAGGCGGGGTCGCCGGTGAGCTTGTCGGCCAGGCCCTGCTCGGTGATCGGCCGCTGGGTCCGGGCCATCAGCGCGGCCACGTCGTCCGACGAGTCCGCGCAGAACTGCGCGTGGTACTGGTCCTGGCCGATCGCCACCTCGTTCCCGCCGGTCGACACCGGGTACTGCACCAGGGTGTCGGCGAGCGTGCTGCCGGGGAACTTCGCGGACAGCGTCATCGCCGACTCTCCGGTGTCCGGGGCGAAGGCGTTGACGTACACGAGGGCCCGCACCGAGGTGTCGCCGGCTGCGGCCTGCGTGATCACCATGCCGCCGTACGAGTGGCCGACGAGGACGACCGGACCGCCGATCCCGCGGACGACGTCCTGCACGTACGCGGCGTCGCCCGCGACGCTCCGCAGCGGGTTCGCGACGGCCACCGAGTCGTACGCGGCGCCGAGCCGCTCAAGGACACCGTTCCAGCTCGCCGACTCGGCGAACGCGCCGTGCACGAGCACGATGGTGGGCTGTGGATCAGGCATGACAGGTGCCCCCTCATTCCGTGAAGCTGTTCACCGCCGGTCGCACTGGTACGCCTGGATACCCGTTACGAGAGTGTGAAACGTCCGGCCCGACGAGCAGGAGGCTGTGATGGCTACGACGACGCTGGCCGAGGTGCTGGCCGAACTGGCCGCGCTGGAGGACCCGAAGGCACGCGAGGTGAACGCCAGACACGGTGACGATCATGGTGTGCACCTCGGCGCGCTTCGGGCGCTCGCGAAGCGGCTGAAGACGCAGCACGACCTCGCGCGCCAGCTCTGGTCGACGGGCGATGCCTCGGCGCGGCTGCTGGCAGTCCTGATCTGCCGTCCCAGGGCGTTCGAGCGGGACGAGTTGGACGTCATGGCGCGCGAGGCGCGCACCCCGAAGGTGCACGACTGGCTCGTGAACTACGTGGTGAAGAAGAGCCCGCACTCCGAAGAGCTGCGGCTGGCCTGGTTCGCCGACCCGGATCCCGTGGTCGCGAGTGCCGGCTGGGCGCTGACCACCGAACGCGTGACGAAGAAGCCCGAGAGTCTCGACCTCCCGGGGCTGCTCGATGTGATCGAGGCCGACATGAAGGACGCGCCGGATCGCCTGCAGTGGGCGATGAACCACTGCCTGGCGCAGATCGGTATCGAGCACGCCGAGCACCGCCAACGGGCGATCAACATCGGCGAACGCCTCGAGGTGCTCAAGGACTACCCCACCTCCCCCGGCTGCACGTCTCCGTTCGCGCCCACCTGGATCAGCGAAATGGTGCGCCGAGCGGGATAGGCAGTGGGTTCTCGGTCGATCCCGCATCGGCGGGGTCGACGCCGTCTCCGGCGCGCCCCTATAGTGAGTTCCATTATGGGACTTACTGCGTTCTGGCGATGGTGGGTCGCCGGCACGACCAGCCAACTCGGCTCGGCGGTCGGCACGCTGGCCCTGCCGCTGACCGCGCTGACGGTGCTCCACGCGTCGGCGTTCGAGATGGGTCTGATCACGGCGGCGGGCTACCTGGCGTACCTTCTGATCAGCCTGCCGGCGGGCGTGATCGTGCAGCGCCTGCCGCTGCGCGGCATGCAGGTCGTCCTGGATCTGGTCCGGGCCCTCGCCATCGCGTCGGTCCCGCTGGCCTGGTGGTACGACATGCTGACGGTGGCCCAGCTGGTCGCTGTCGCCCTGGTGGTGAGCTTCGCCAACGTGCTGTTCGACGTGGCGAACCAGACCTTCCTGCCGGAGATCGTGCCGGCCGTGCAGTTGCAGGCCCGCAACAGCCTCACCTCCGGCACGCACGCCGCCACCGCGCTGGGCGGGCCATCCCTGGGCGGTCTCGCGGTGCAGTTGCTGGGTGCGGTGCCGACGCTGTTCGTGGACGCCGTCAGCTACCTGCTCTCCGCCGTGCTGCTGCGCACCCTGCCGGCCCGGCGGGTGCAGCGACCGGCCGAGCGGCCGCCGATGATCACGATGATCCGCGAGGGCTGGCACTTCGTGCTCCGACACCCGATCATCGGACCGGCCATGTGGGACGCCACCGCGACGAACTTCGTCAACGGCGCCATGCTCGCCCTGTTCCCGTTCTACCTGGTGCGTGAACTGCACGCGTCGCCGCTCATGGTCGGGCTGTTGATCGCCGCCGACGGCCTCGGCGCGCTCATCGGCGCGGCGTTGACGACCCGCTTCACCGGTCGGTTCGGCACCGCACGCGGCCTGATCATCGCGGCCTTCGTCGGCGTGGTCGGCGCGCTCATCATCCCGCTGGGCACCGGCACCGCCGCGTTCCTGGCCTTCGCGGTCGGAAACCTCATCTTCGCGAGTTCCACTGTGGTGCTCAGCGTGACCACCCGCACCTACCGGATGCTCGCCAGTCCACCGGAACTGCTGTCCCGGGTGATCGCCACTGTCAAGTTCGTCTCCTGGGGCGCCATCCCGGTCGGCGGCCTGCTCGCCGGGATCCTGGCCGGGCCTCTCGGCGCCCGTACCACCCTGCTGATCTTCGGAGGGCTCACCGTGTTGTCCCCGATCATCTACCTGTCGACGCCGATCCGCCGACTGCGCGACCTGCCGCTCGACCCCACGCCGACACCCACCGAGGCCCGGGTGTGACCCGGCCTGGTGCGCTCCCGGTCTGTCCACATCGCTCACCGAGAGATATCGACAGAAGGTGTAGCCCTCGATCCAGCGGGGCAAGAACCCGCACATGGAGGGAACGGCAGGGTGCGAGGGGCAAGAACTCGGCCGGCGGCACCACACTGGTGAGCCGGACCGGGCGGGCCTGGCGACCCCGCTGCCGGCGGCATCCGTCTGATGCGGCTGAGGCACAGCCTCCCCCCGGTGGCGCTCGGCGCGGTGGCGCTCGGCGCGGCTCTGGGTGCCAATCCCGCCCACGCCGACACCCCATCGCCGTCGCGGCTCCCGCTGGTGGAGGTCGCCACCTCGCCGGCGGCCATCAGGGTCTCGGTGGCCGACGTGGTCGAGGTGGAGCTGACCGTCCCTCTGCCGCTGCCGACGGCGGTCGTGTCCCTGCCCGTGCCCCTGCCGTCGACGGACCCGCTGCCCCTGCCGTCGGCCGTTCCGCTGCCGACCCCGTCGGCCAACCCCTCCACCGCCCCGCCGAGTCGGCCGGCTCGCACCCCCTCGTCGTCACCGCAGGCCACACAGGCGTCATCCGCCTCGGCGTCCCCGATCGCACGCGTGGCCTCCCCACCACCGACGGCACCCTCGACGCGAGTGCCGGCGATGGAGACCCGAAGCGGCGCCCACGTCAGGTCCGACGGCCGGGCGTCGGAGCAGGCGCGGGCGACGGTGACCGCGGTCACCGGACAGCGGCCCAACCCGCCCGCCCGTCCCGCACCGGGGCCACCTGCGTTCGTGCTGGCGCTCGCGTCCGCACCGACCGGCGTCGGCGCCGGCGGCGCTGATCCACCCACGTCAACAGCCGAAGCTTCGCCGCCCACGTCGCCGCTGCGGCCAGGGCTCACCGTCACCGCCGTCGACAAGCGTGCTACCAGCCGTCCCGTCGAGCGGGGTCCTCCCCCACCCCAATGACTCCTGATCATCCACTCGCGTCCACGACGTTGATCAGGAGAGGTTCATGGAAATCGCCGTTATCTGGATCCCCGCCCACATCGAGCCGTCAGAGCCTGCCGTCGCGAGGTGTTTCAGTCACCTTCGCGAACACTCCTACCGATTCGCAGGAATCATGCGGGCACCCTGGGAGACCGTCGAGCAGACAATGATCGACGGGGAGGTGGATGTCGTCGTCATCGCCGACTTCGCCCACCTCCCGCCGGATCGGTCCCCCCGGATCGAGCTGGCCAGCTTCCCCGACGGCGACGCGGACGAGGACCGAACGGTTTCGGATACACAGCTCGACTGACATCAGAAGGCGCCCCGTCCGCTATGGACGGGGCGCTTCGTCGAAGTAGCAGTCTGCCGTCGTCCACGGCGTCGCGCTCATCGGCGAAGTGTCGGGGCCGAGAGGGCAGAATGTCGGGCGGTGGCATCATGCCGCCATCACCGGGACTGACAGGGAGCAGACCATCGGCAACTCCGACACGATCACGCTGTGGCGGCCCACGGGGCAGGCCGAACTGGACCTCGTGGCGGCGGCCGGCTGGCGGGGCTGGCCGCCACGCCTGCCCGACCAGCCGATCTTCTACCCCGTACTCAACCGCTGGTACGCCACGAAAATCGCCCGCGAGTGGAACGTCCCCGCCGAAGGCGTCGGTTACGTGACCCGGTTCGACGTGCGACGTTCGTACCTGGACCGCTACGAGGTGCAGCAGGCCGGTGGGCGCGATGTGCTGGAGTACTGGATCCCGGCCGGGGAGCTTGCCGACCTCAACGCCCACATCGTCGGGGCGATCATCGCGGAGGCCGAGTACCGGGGCCCAGTCGACGACGAGGAGTTCGTCGACGCGGAGAAGGCCCTGGGCCGGGCGCTGCCCGAGGCGTGGCGCACCTACCTCCAAGGCGAGTCGTGGTTTCGGCGGGGCTGGATGAGAACCGGGGCCTACGTGTGGCTCAATTCCCCGCGCGAGATGCTCGAGCTGCATGAGGCGTGGGACGAGGCCACGCTCGCGCACCCCGGTATCGCGATCATCGGCGGTGACGGCTCCAGGGAACAGCTCGTCCTCGACCTGGGCAGTGACCCCGCCCCGGTGCTGCTCGTCGACATCTCCAGCGGCGGGTGGGACAACGCCATCCGGCGAGCCGACGACGTCAGCCAGCTCATTGACCGTATCGAGGCGGGCACCTTCGCGTTCGACGTGGCGGACTGACCCGGACCGGGCAACGAGACGCCGCCGCGAACCCCCGGGTCAGGCCGCGACGGCCGCCCGGACGTCGTCGTCGGCGGCGCGCAGCCGGGCTGCGGCCTCCTCGGCGGTGCAGTTCGCCAACAGCAGCACGATGGCTGTCTTGGCATGCCCGTGCGCCGCCGCGAGCGCCCGCGCGGCCGTGTCGAGGTCGGTGTCGGCGGCCTCGGCGACGATCCGACGCGCCCGGTCGACGAGCTTCTCGTTTGTGGCGTTCATGTCCACCATCAGATTGCCGTAAACCTTGCCGAGCCGGGCCATCGTGGCGGTCGAGAGCATGTTGCAGACCAGCTTCTCGGCGGTGCCGGCCTTGAGCCGGGTGGAGCCGGTGAGCACCTCGGGGCCGGTGGGCACCTCGATGGCGACGTCGGCGTGCCGGCTGGTCACCGCGTCGGTGTTGCAGGCCACCGAGACGGTCGCCGCGCCGAGCGCTCGGGCGTGATCCAGCCCACCCACCACGTACGGGGTGCGGCCGCTGGCGGCGAGCCCGACCACAGTGTCGCGGGCGGTCAGGCCGACGGCGTCGAGGTCGGCGACGGCGCGGCTCGGGTCGTCCTCCGCGCCCTCGACGGCGACACCGAAGGCTCGTGCCCCGCCGGCGAGCAGACCGATGACCCGCTCGGGCGTCGTACCGAAGGTGGGGGGGATCTCGACGGCGTCGAGCATGCCGATCCGGCCGCTGGTGCCTGCGCCGAGGTAGATCAGCCGTCCGCCCTGACGGAGCGACGCCACTATGACGTCGACTGCGGCGGCGATGTCCGGGACGGCACGGCGGACGGCGTCGGCCACCGTCTGGTCCTCGTCGTTCATCGCGAGAAGCAACTCGGTGGGAGACATCCGGTCGAGGTCGCCGGTCTTGTCGTTGCGGGTCTCGGTGCCGAGGGTGCTGAGGTCCACGGGGTGCTCGTTCCTCTCGCTGGTGTGCAGTCGCCGGCCGGCGGGGAGACGTCCTCCGGTCGCCCGGCGGCTCGCCGTCGAGCGCGTCCTCGCGACCCGCCGCCGCGGCCAGGCCGAGGGCGCGGCTGCGAACAGTCCCCGTATCAGCAGGCTGAAACCACAGCGTAACCAGCCCGGACGGGCGGTGGCAAAAAGTTTCGCGCTAGGCTGGCCCAACGTCACTTATTGACAACCGCTGGTTGGGAGCGAGCCGTGCGTCAACTCGACCTCGTCGTGATCGTGCTGTACCTCGTGGTGATCGCCTACGTCGGACTACGCCTGTCCGGTAAACAGAAGTCCGCCAAGGACTACTTCGTGGGCGAGGGTCGACTGCCCTGGTGGACCGTCTCGTTCTCCGTGGTCGCCACTGAGACCAGCGTCCTGACCGTGATCAGTGTTCCCGGCGGCGCCTACAGCGGTCAGGGCTTCGGAAACGTCGAACTGGCCCTGGGCTATGTCATCGGTCGGGTCGTCGTGGCCGCTGTGCTCATCCCGCTCTACAAGCGGGGTGGGTTCGTCAGCGCCTACCAGTACCTCGGTGAGCGGTTTGGCCTGAAACTTCAGGGTCTGGCGTCGGTGACGTTCGTCTTCACCCGCCTGCTCGCCGAGGGCGTACGGCTGTTCGCCTCGGCCATCCCCATCAAGCTTCTTCTCGACGAGTTCGGGCTGAATGTCGGCTACCAGGCCATCATCGTCGTCCTGACGCTCATCACAGTGGTCTACACCTACCTCGGTGGCATCAAGGCGGTCATCTGGACCGACGCCATCCAGATGGGGCTGTACCTGGGCGGGGCGATCCTGGCCATCGCCGTGCTGAGCCACGCCGTCGGCTTCGACGGCTACTCGCAGGCGCTGGACGCCGGCAAGTTCCAGCTCTTCGACACCAACTTCGCCCTCTCGCACGTGCTCACCAGCCCGTTCGCCCTGCCGACCGCGATCATCGGTGGCGCGATCTTCGCGATGGCCAGCCACGGGTCGGACCAGCTGATCGTGCAGCGCATCCTGTCGACCCGCACGCTGCGCGAGGGGCAGAAGGCGATGATCTCCTCGGGCATCTTCGTGGTGATCCAGTTCGCGGCGTTCTCCCTGGTCGGCGCGCTGCTGTGGTCGTACAACAAGGGTCAGACCTTCAAGGAACTCGGCCTGGCCAGCAGCGACAACCTCTACCCGAGCTTCATCCTGCACGCCCTGCCGGTGGGCATCTCGGGTCTGCTGGTGGCCGGCATCCTTGGCGCCGCCATGGGCTCGCTCTCCTCGGCGCTGAACTCGATGTCGAACTCCACGGTCGCCGACTTCATCCACAGCTTCTTTCGCAAGGTCCCATCCGACGACGCGATGCTCCGCCTCGCCCGGGTGATGACCCTGGTCTGGGCGGTGCTGATGGCGGTCTTCGCCTGCGCGTTCAGCTCCAGCACCGGAAACGTCTACCTGACCGGTTTGACCATCGCCGGCTACACCTACGGGGCGCTGCTCGGCGCCTTCCTGCTCGGCCGTCTCGTCAAGCGGGCCAACCAGGTCGACGCGGTGATCGCCTTCCTGGTCACCGTGGCGGTGATGACCTACATCGTCCGCTACGTGAAGATCGATGTGACGACCGCCGGGACGACCACCGCCACCGCCATCGCCGCGCAGTGGCTGGTCCCGATCGGCGTCCTGATCACCCTGGTCGTCGGCGCGGTGTCCAGCCGGTTCCACCCGGCCCCGGAGACACCGTACGACCATGGACGTCGCGACGAGATCGACGACGACGCGGCGGCGACGCCAGCCGGCCGGGCGTGAAGGAGGACGTGATGCGCGTGATCGGCCTGATGTCCGGAACCTCCTACGACGGCATCGAAGCCGCCGCTGCCGAGTTCGAGATGAGCGGCGACACACTGCGGATGCGACCGCTGGGTCGGCTCAGCCACCCGTACTCCGACGAGTTGCGCACGCAGATCGCCGCGGCCCTGCCGCCGGCGGCGACCACCACCGAGGCGATCTGCGTGCTGGACACCGGCATCGGCCAGGCCTTCGCCGAGGCCGGCGTGCGGGCCCTCGCCGACCTGTGCGACGGCCACGCCGACCTGGTCGTCTCGCACGGGCAGACCATGCACCACTGGGTCGAGGACGGCACGGTTCGGGGCACCCTCCAGCTGGGTCAGCCGGCCTGGATAGCGGAGGCCACCGGCCTTCCGGTCGTGGCCGACCTGCGCAGCCGCGACGTGGCCGCCGGCGGCCAGGGTGCTCCCCTGGTCGCCCACTTCGACGCACTGCTGCTGGGTGGCCTGCCCGGCGTTCCGGCCGCGCTGAACCTGGGCGGCATCGCCAACATCACAGTCGTCGCGCCGGACGCGGACCCGCTCGCCTTCGACACCGGGCCGGCGAACGCGCTCCTCGACGCCGCCGTCCGCCACTTCAGCGGCGGCACCGAGGAGTACGACCAGGACGGGCGCGGCGCCGCCGCCGGGCAGGTGAACCCGGACCTGCTGCGGCGGCTGCTCGACGAGCCGTACTACCGGCTGCCCGGCCCGAAGAGCACCGGCAAAGAGCTGTTCCATCTGCCCTACCTGCTCGCCGCCCTCGCCGACGCGCCCACACCGGACCCGCGGGACGTGTTGGCCACGCTCACCCGACTGACGGCGGTCACTGTGGCCGGCGCCTGCCGCGACCACGGCGTCACCCGACTCGTCGTCTCCGGCGGCGGCGCACACAACCCGACGCTGATGCGCATGATCGCCGACGAGCTGCCCGGCGTCGAGCTGTCCTCCAGCGACGACCTGGGCATCGTGTCGGACGCCAAGGAGGCGCTGGCCTTCGCGCTGCTCGGCTACCTGACAGTGCACGGGCTGCCGGGCACCCTGCCCTCGGGCACCGGCGCGCGGCACGCCTCGGTGCTCGGCAGCATCACCCCCGGCCGGCAGCCGCTGCGGCTGCCGGCTCCGGCCAACACCGCTCCTGCCCGGTTGCTGGTCGTCGCGTCCCCGGTGGCCGACTGAACACCCCTCTCAGGAGGAACCGACCATGAGCACCGTCGTACCCACACCGACCGCGGCCGGCGCTCGCGCCCGCGCGGTCGCCGAGCTGCTGCGCTCGCACCTCGATGATCCGAGCCGGGCCAGCGCCGAGCTGCCCCGAAGGCTGGCGGCGGCGCACGACGCCTCGCCGTACCTCTTCGAGCCGCAGGCAGTGGTGCGCGCCGCCTCGGCCGCCGAAGTGGGGGCGCTGATGGCCGGCGCCCGGGAGGCCGGCGTGCCGCTGACCCTGCGCGGCGGCGGCACCAGCCTCGCCGGGCAGGCCGGCGGCGCGGGCGTGCTGGTCGACGTCCGCACCGACTGGCGCCACGCCGAGGTCCTCGACGACGGCCGCCGCATCCGGCTCCAGCCGGGCCTGACGATCCGGCAGGCAAACGCCCGGCTGGCCCGTTACCGACGCCGGCTCGGCCCGGACCCGGCCAGCGAGGCCGCCTGCACTGTGGGCGGCATGGTGGCAAACAATTCCAGCGGGATGACCTGCGGCACCACCGACAACGCGTACCGCACCATGGAGTCGCTGCGCTTCGTGCTCCCGTCCGGCACCGTCGTCGACTCCGGCGCCCGCGACGCCGACGACCGGCTGCGGGCCGACGAGCCCGAGCTGCACGCCGGGCTGCTGCGCCTGCGCGACCGGGTGCGGTCGACGCCGGGGTCACGGGCCACCATCGAGCGGCTGTTCGCGATGAAGAACACCATGGGGTACGGGCTGAACTCGCTGCTCGACCACAGCACCCCGGTCGAGATGCTCGCCCATCTGATGATCGGCAGCGAGGGCACGCTCGGCTTCGTGGCCGAGGCCGTCTTCCGTACCGTCGAGATCCACGACCACGCCGCCACCGGCCTGCTGATCCTGCCCGGTCTCACCGATGCCACCGACGCGCTGCCGGCCCTGCTCGCCGCCGGCGCCCGTACCGCCGAGCTGCTCGACGCTGCCGCGCTGCGGGTCAGCCAGCGCGACCCGGGTGCGAGCCCGGCCCTGCGCGGGTTGACGGTCACCGGGCACGCCGGACTGCTTGTGGAGTTCGCCGAGGACAGCGCGGAGCAGTTGGCCGCGACGCTTGCCGACGCCCGTCCCGTGCTCGACCGGCTGCCGGCCGTCACCGGCACCGAGCTGACCCGCGACCCGCGCGAGCGGGCCAACCTCTGGCACCTGCGCAAGGGCCTCTACACCGCCGTCGCCGGGGCCCGTCCGCCCGGCACCACTGCCCTGTTGGAGGACGTCGCGGTGCCGATGCCGCGCCTGACCGGCACCTGCGACGGGCTGATCCGCCTGTTCGACAGGCACGGCTACCCGGACGCGGTGATCTTCGGACACGCCCGCGACGGCAACCTGCACTTCATGCTGACCCAGTCCTTCGACACCGCGGCCGAGATCGACCGCTACGCCCGGTTCACCGACGACATGGTCGACCTGGTGCTCGCCGAGGGGGAACACTCAAGGCCGAGCACGGCACCGGTCGGGCCATGGCGCCCTTCGTCCGCCGGCAGTACGGCGACGAGCTGTACGACGTGATGCGCGAACTCAAGCGGTTGTGCGACCCGAGCGGCCTGCTCAACCCCGGTGTGCTGCTCAACGACGACCCGACAGTGCACCTGCGGCAGCTCAAGGCTGTCCCGACTGTCGACCCCGAGCTGGACGCCTGCGTCGAGTGTGGCTACTGCGAGCCGGTCTGCCCCACCGCCGACGTCACCACCACGCCCCGGCAGCGCATCGTCCTGCAACGGCAGATCGCCCTCGCCACCGCCGCCGGCGACGAGGAGCGCCGCCGGGAGCTGACAGCCGACTACGAGTACGCAGCAGTGGACAGTTGCGCCGCGGACAGCCTCTGCGTCACCGCCTGCCCGGTCGGCATCGACACCGGCGCGGCGATGAAACGGCTGCGCGCCGAGCGGCACAGCCCTCGCGCCCAGCGCACCGCCCGCACCGCCGCCCGGCACTGGCAGGCCGCCGTGACTGGCGTCCGGGTGGGACTGACCGCCGCGCACGCCGTGCCGACGCCGGTCACCCGCGCCGCCACCGGCATGATCCGTGGGCTCGGCGCCACCGATCTCGTGCCGCTGTGGAGCGGCGACATGCCGCGCGCCGGCGCGCCCCGCCCCACCCCGCGCAGCGCGCCGGACGCCCAGGCGGTGTTCTTCGCGGCCTGCGTCGGCAGCCTCTTCGCACCCGAGGACGGCTCGTCCGGCGGTTCGGCGGCGGCATTCCTGCGCCTCTGCGAACTGGCGGGGGTGCCGCTCGTCGTCCCGACCGGCACGGCCGGTCTGTGCTGCGGAACCCCGTGGCAGTCGAAGGGTTACCCCGCCGGTCACCGTGAGATGGCCGAGCGGACCCTGGCCGCGCTCTGGGCGGCCAGCGACGAGGCTCGCCTGCCCGTCGTGTGCGACGCGTCATCGTGCACGCACGGGCTGACGCAACTGACCGCCGCGCTGGCCGAGGAGGACCGGGCACGCTACGGCGCGTTGCGCTTCGTCGACAGCGTGACCTTCACCGCCGAGCACCTCCTGCCGGTGCTGCCGCAGCCCCGGCGACTGGGCTCGCTGGCACTGCACCCCACCTGCTCCACCGTGCACCTGGGCGGTATCGACGACCTGCGCGCGGTGGCCGGGGCGGTGGCCGACACCGTCACCGTGCCGGACAGTTGGGGGTGCTGTGCCTTCGCCGGTGACCGAGGGCTGCTGCACCCCGAGGTCACCGCCGGCGCCACCGCGGCGCAGGCCGCCGAGATCAACGAACGCGACCACGACGCGTACGCCTCCTGCAATCGCACCTGCGAGATGGGCATGAGCCGGGCCACCGGTCAGCCGTACCGGCATGTGCTCGAGGTGCTCGTCGAGGCGGTCGAGCCGCCGGCGTAGCCGGCGCCGTACCCATTGCAGCTCTGCGGCGGGCGGCGCAGCAATGGGTACGCACCAGGTCGTGGTGGCCCAGCTCGCGGCGGCCCGACAGGGGACGCACAAGGCC
>NZ_JBEZGJ010000198.1:0-12321 GCF_040649965.1 Micromonospora sp. NPDC048843 | reverse complement strand
TCGCACACGCCGCCGCCCGCCCTGGTTCGCGGCCAGCCCGCTGGTGTCGGTGAGCCGGTCGCCGAGCAGCCGCTCGACGTACTTGGCCAGCGGCCCGCCGGGCTGCGCATGCGGTGGCTGCTCGCGGGGTTGGTCGCGGTGCTCGTCGCGCTCGTCGTCGGGGTGTCGCTCGGCCCGGTGAGCCTGCCCCCGGGCAGCGTCGCCGCCGAGCTGCTCAACCTGTTTCCCGGGGTGCACCTCGACAGCGGGCTGACCGAGCGTGAGATCGCGATCGTCACCGAGTTGCGCCTGCCCCGGGTGGTGCTGGGCCTGCTCGTCGGCGGTCTGCTCGCCCTCGCCGGTGGTTGCTACCAGGGCGTGTTCCGCAACCCGCTGGCCGACCCGTACCTGCTCGGTGTGGCCGCCGGCGCCGGCCTCGCTGTCACCGCGGCGATCGCCCTCGGCGGCGCCGGCCGGCAGGGCACGCTCTCCGGGTTGCCGATGACCATTCCGCTGGCCGCGTTCGCCGGTTCGCTGCTCGCCGTCACGATGACCTACGTGCTCGGCGCTGCCGGTGGGCGTCGCGGGTCACCGGCGATGCTGATCCTTGCCGGGGTGGCGGTCTCCGCGTTCCTCTCCGCCGGGCAGACGTACCTCCTGCAACGACACGCCGACAGCATCCAGCCGGTCTACTCCTGGTTGCTCGGCCGGCTGGCCACCGCCGGTTGGCACGACGTGCTGCTGGTGCTGCCGTACGCCGCGCTGACCACTGTCGTGGTGCTGCTGCACCGCCGCGAGCTGGACGTCCTCGCGGTCGGCGACGACGAGGCGAGAAGTCTGGGCCTGCACCCGCAGCGCACCCGCTACCTGTTGATCGCCGCCGCCTCGCTGGGCACCGCCGCTGCGGTCTCCGCGACCGGCCTGATCGGGTTCGTCGGCATCATCGTGCCGCACACCGTCCGGCTGCTCGCCGGGTCCAGCTACCGGGTGATCCTGCCGATGTCACTGCTGTTCGGCGGCGCGTTCCTGGCGCTGACCGATGTGGTGGCCCGCACCGTCGCCGCTCCGTCCGAGCTGCCGATCGGAGTGGTGACCGCCCTGCTGGGTGGCCCGTTCTTCGTCCTCGTGCTGCGGACCGCCCGGCGAGTGCTCACGTGAGCCGCGAACCCGCCAGCCGCGAGCCCGCCGCCGGCACGCCGGCCGTCGAGGTGCGCGGGCTGCACGTCGCCCTCGGTGGCACGCCGATCCTGACCGGCGTCGACCTCACCGTCGCCGTCGGCGAGTGGGTCACAGTGATCGGCCCGAACGGCGCCGGCAAATCCACACTGTTGCGCGCCGTCGGCGGCCTGCTGCCCGCGCCGAAGGCGATCACTCTCTTCGGTACGCCGAGCGCCGCGCTGCGCCGTCGGGACCGCGCCCGGATAGTGGCCACTGTGGCACAGTCCCCGGTGGTGCCGCCCGGCATGTCGGTGCTGGACTACGTGCTGCTCGGCCGCACCCCGTACATCCCGACCCTCGGCCGGGAGTCGACAGCCGACGTCGACGCCGTGCACGAGGTGCTGGGGCGGTTGGACCTCGCCGGCTTCCACCGTCGCGAACTGGCCACCCTCTCCGGCGGTGAACGGCAGCGGGTCTTCCTCGCCCGCGCGCTCGCCCAGGGCGCGACGCTGCTGCTGCTCGACGAGCCGACCAGCGCGCTCGACATCGGCCACCAGCAGGACGTGCTCGAAGTCGTCGACCAGCTACGCCGCGAGCACGGCCTGACCGTCCTGGCCACGATGCACGACCTCTCCCTGGCCGGTGAGTACGCCGACCGGATGGTGATGCTCGCCGCCGGCCAGGTGGTGGCCGCCGGAACTCCGCCCGAGGTGCTGACCGAGGAGCTGCTCGCCACCCACTACCGGGCCAGCGTCCGGGTGGTCCCCGGTGTCCACGGCCCGTTGGTGGTCCCCGTCCGCCCCACCCGCCCCTGAGCACGCCGGCGCTGGGTCAGGGGCCCAGGTCGATGACGGAGAAGAGGGCGCCCTGGGGGTCGCGGAGGGCGGCGAAGCGGCCCGCCGGGATGTCGCGGGGCGGGACCAGGATGGTTCCGCCCAGCTCGGCGGCGCGGGCCGCGGCGGCGTCCGCGTCGGCCACCGCGAAGTACACGGTCCAGTACGCGGGCAGGTCGGCCGGGAAGTCGTTGGCCAGCGGCGGCATCATCCCGGCGACGATCTGCGTCCCGAGCCGCCACCCGGTGTAGGTCATCGCGCCCACCGCCTGGTCGTCGGGTTGCCAGCCGAACACCAGCTCGTAGAAGACCTTCGCGCCCTCGGGATCGGGGGTGACCAGCTCGTTCCAGCTCATCGCGCCCGGCGCGTTGAACACCTCGGCACCGGCCATGGCCAGTGGCTGCCACACGCTGAACGTGGCGCCGGCCGGGTCGGCGAAGACCGCCATCCAGCCCCTGTCGAAGACCTCGAACGGGGGTACGACGACCTGCCCGCCGGCCCGTTCGACACGGCCGGCGACCAGTTCGGCGTCGTCGGTGGCGAGGTACGTCGACCAGATCGGGACCTGGTCCGGTATCGCGGGCGGGCCGGCGCCGGCCACCGGCTTACCGTCGAGCAGGAAGACCGTGTAGCCGCCCGCCTCGGGCTCCGGGGTGACCTGGCCGGTCCACCCGAACAGCTCCGGGTAGAAGCGCCGCGCGTCGGTCAGGTCCGGGGTGGCCAGGTCGGCCCAGCAGGGCGTACCCGGCGGGACGGTGCTCACGTCAAGACCCCTCTCGGCCCGGGCGGCCACGGCGGCCCCCTGCCGGAATCCTGGCACCGTCCCGCCGCGGCCCGGGGCGGAAACGGACGAATCGTCAGCTGAACCGGCGACCCTCGTCTCGCCGGTACGCCCAGCCGGCGAGCGCGGCGAGCAGCACCACCCAGACACCGAGCATGATCACTGCCAGCGGCTCCACGTCGTAGTCGGCCGCCGCCGCCCACATCAGTTCGGCAGCGCCCCGGGTGGGCAGGTACGGCGCGATCGTCTCGATGAACCCGGGCGCGTCACCCGGCGCGGAGAGCAGGCCGCCGCCGAAGGCCAGCGGCAGGAAGAGCACCTGCGCCACCACTATCGCCGCCTTGCTCGGCAGCGAGTAGCCGATGGCGAGCCCCATCAGCGTGAACGGCACCGAGATGACGGCCACGGTGCCGAGGGCCAGCAGGAACGCCGCAGGGGTGACCTGGGCCGCGGTCAGCGTCGCGCCGATCACGACGACCGGGATCAGCGAGAGGTAGGTCAGCGCCAGGCCGGCCAGCACCCGGCCGGCGAACCGCGGCGCCGGCCCCGCCGGCAGGGTCCGGGTGTACGGGTTCCAGGGCTGGTCGCGGTCCTCGGCGACACCGACGCCGTACTGGAAGATGTTGGCGCTCATCACCGAGAAGGTGACCATCGACGCGGTGGCGTAGGTGGCGCCGACCGGATCGTCACCGGCGAACGGCACCACGAAGAAGATCATGGCGGCGGCCGGAAAGAAGGCGCTGCCGAAGACGGCCACCGGAATCCGGATGATCTCCAGGAGTTGGTAGCGGGCGTGGACCAGGGCGAGCTGCACGGGGGCCTCCTCAGACTGTGGTGGGTCGGCCGCCGGCAGCGGCGGTGGTGGGTCGGCCGGTGCCGGCGGGCACGTCCCCGCTGGTCGCCTCTCCGCTGGTGATGGCGAGGAACGCCTCCTCCAGCGAGGTCGGCCGTACCTCCAGGTCGGTGAACGGGGTCTTGGTCGTGACCAGCGCTCGGACCAGCTCGTCGGCGTCGGTGGTGAGCAGGTGCAGTCGACCGTCGACCCGTTCGGTGCGTACCACCCCGGGCAGGTCGGGCAGGTTGTCGGCGACCAGGCTGACCCGGCGTACGCCCACGATGCCGCGCACCGCGTCCACTGTGTCGTCGGCGAGGACCCGGCCCTGCCCGATGACCACCACCCGGTGGGCGAGCGCCTCCACCTCCTCCAGGTAGTGGCTGCTCAACAGCACGGTGCCACCGTCGTCGTGGAATGCCCGGATCGCCTCCCACAGGGTGTGCCGGGCGGCCACGTCCAGGCCCGTGGTCGGCTCGTCGAGCAGCACCAGCCGGGGCCGGCCGACGAACGCCAACGCCACCGCCAACCGGCGACGCTGCCCACCGGAGAGCCCACCGGTCTGCCGCCGTGCCAGGTCGGCGAGACCGAAGCGGTCCAGCAGCTCGGCCCGGGGCACCGGGTCGGGGTAGTGCGCGGAGACGAAGTCGACCACCTCGCCGACGCGCAGCGTGCCGGGCAGGCCGGTCTCCTGCGGGGTGACCCCGATCTGCCGCCGGCTCGCCGGGTCGCGGGGGTCGCCACCGAACAGCTCCACCCGCCCGGAGCTGGGGCGGCGCAGACCTACCAGCAGGTTCATCAGGGTGCTCTTGCCGGCGCCGTTCGGCCCGAGCAGGCCGACCAGCTCACCGGCCCGGACTTCCAGGTCGACACGATCGAGGGCGAGGACGTCGCCGTACCGGCGGCTGGCCTGGTCGGCGCGGGCGAGGGTCATGACTGCTCCTTCGACGGGGCGGGGTCGAGCAGGGCGCGTATCGCTTCGGTGTACTCCTCGAACGCCAGTCGGCCTCGCCGGCTGAGCCGGACCAGGGTCGCCGGGGTGCGTCCACGATGGGTCTTGCTGATCTCCACGTAGCCGGCGTCCTCGAGTTTGCGCAGGTGCACAGAGAGGTTGCCGGCGGTCATCGCGAGCAGCTCCTGTAGCCGGGGGAACGCGATCCTGTCGCCCTCGCTGAGGGCGGAGAGGCTGGCGACCACCCGCAGCCGGGCCTGCGCGTGGATGACCGGATCCAGCTCGGTCACGGCTGCTGTCGCTGTCGCCGCCGGGCGAGCGCGCCGGCCACCAGAATTCCGCCACTGCCCGCCACCGCCATGACCAGCGCGTGCCAGCCCGGTCCGGCGAACGCGCCGAGCAGGTTGATCACGCTGATCCAGACGCCGAGGCGGAACAGGTCCCGGTCCAGCCAGATCGCCCCGCCCGCCATCTGCAGCGCGCCGATCAGCCCGACCGAGGTGGTCGACCAGAGCAGCGCCGCCAGATCGTGCGGCAGGTGCCCGCTGATCCGGCCGAGCCCGGCGTAGACGCCCAGCGATCCCAGGCCCCAGGCGTACCCGTACCAGCGGCCACGCTGGGCGGAGTCGCCGCTCACCTGGTCGTAGGCCCGCTCCCTGGCCGTCGCCTGCACTGCGGCAGCGGCCAGCAGCAGTACGAAGAGGACGGTCAGCGGCAGCCAGCTGGGCAGTGCAACCAGAGCCCGGTCACCAGGGGTGAACCGGAGGAAGAACAGCCCGAAGCCGATCAGCCAGGCGACACCCCACGGCCAGTAGAGCAGGCGGGCGTCGGGATCGAGTCGGCGTGCCGTCGCCGACCGTTGGTCCTGGATCAGCCGGAGCGCCGCCGCCGCGTCGGTGGGTGGTGAATCATCGTCGGGGTCCACGCAAACTACTTTAAGACACAAAGTCGAGTTGAGTGACCCCGTCATCACCGATGGGACCCCCCGATCGAGGCGAGCAGTGCCTATGGTGGTCAGTCGTGACGACTGATCCGTCGCACAGGCCACAGGGGAGGGTTCGTGTCAAGCCCGAGCAATGAGTTGGAGGTCCAGCCGGAGGCTCTGACGGCGTTCGCCGCCGGTTCCAGGGATCGGGCGGCCCGTTTCCGCGAGCTGCACCGCGCCTTCGGTGACGGGCACGTGCCACGGCACGCCTTCGGGGTGATGCCGGCGTCCTTCAACCTCGCGGCGACGTACGCCGAGCAGTTCGAGGCGTGCCTGCAAGGGCTCGCTGACGGCGCCGAGATGATGGCGGACATCGCCGAGGGGCTCACTGACACCGCCGCCGCCTACACCGGCACCGACGCGGCCAACACCGACCTCTTCGTCCCCGGACGCCCGCCCGCTCCCGACGTCATCGCACCCGGCCCCTGGTCGGGTGGCACCGGCGCTCCGAACGGTTCGGTGCCGGCGTGAGCACCGAGGCGTTGCAGCGCAACAAGACCTACTTCGAGCAGATCGTCTCGGGCACGCCCGAACCCTTCAAGCCGCTCTCCAACGCGGTGCTCTGGCCGTTCGAGCAGCTGCTGGAGCTGGTCGCTGGCGAACCGGACGACCTGATGCGGGCCGCGCAGCTCTGCCTGGACACCGGCGCCGCGGTACGGGAGATCGCCGGCGACCAGATCGCCGACCGGGCCCGGTTGCGTGGCGCCTGGACGGGCGACGCCGCCGAGGGCTTCCATGCCTCGATGGAGTCGGTGGAAGCGGCGATCGAGGAACTGGCCCAGGGGCTCGACGGCACCAAGGACGTGCTGGTCGAGGCAGCGAACGCGGCGGTGGACGCGTTCAATCTGCTGGTCGAGCTGATCCTCGAGTTCCTGCTCTGGTTCCTCACCGAGGTGATCATCGCGGCGGTGGCCGCGGCGCTGAGCGCCGGCGTCTCGTTGGCCGCCACAGTGGTCCGGGTGCTGGCCCGGCTGGCCACCACAGTGGGTCGGATGGTCAAGATCGTCGCCCGGTTCGCCGAGGTGCTCACCCGCCTCGCCGCCCGGTTGGGCAAGGTCGCCGGGCAGCTCCGCAAGTACGCGGACACCGTCATGGAGCTCAAGCAGCGGAAGAAGCAGTACAAGCTGCTCAGCAAGGGCGGCTGGACGCCAGAGGGGCGCGCCTTCCAGGTCGAGAAGTTCAAGACCCTCTTTCCGGGCAAGTTCGTCATCAACCAGGTCTCGCCGGTCAACATCCCCGGGTTCGGAGGCGCTCTGCTGGACACCGGCGTGGGCCTGCACGACATCTCCGACGGGCAGAAGGACCGCAACTACCTGGTGGACGGCACGTACAGCGAGGACCTGGGCCCGTACACAGTGGGTGTGCAGAATGTCTTCGACTCCATCGTGAACTGAGAGGCAGCCATGACCTTCCCCGCTCTGGACCGAATCGAGGCGCTGGCTCGCAACCTGGACGGATGGCAGCGGCAACTCGCCGACCGGATGGCGGAGCTGGAGCAGACCAGCGCCGAGGGCGTGAGCGACTCCGGCCTGGTACGGGTCACCGCCGCGGCCGACGGCAAGATCGTTTCAACGGAGCTGAACGCGCGAGCGATGCGTCTGGATTCCTACAGCCTGGCCGAGGAGTTCACAGCGGCCGCCAACCGGGCGCAGGAGGCTGCCGCGGCCCGGGTCCGGGAGTTGGTCGGCGAGGTCATCGGCGAGCCAGGCGGCGGTCCGCGCCGGCCCACCGACCACGAGGGGCGCTGATGACGGCCGACGAGAGTCAGGCACGGTACGTCGAGGGGATCACCCGACTGCTGGCGGCCGGGGAGCAGGTGCGCGCGGTGGCCCAGGTGCGAGCGGGCGGAGGGCTGACGCCGGCGCCGCCCGCACAGCCATCGGCCCCGCCCGCCACGGGTGGGCCGGGCTTCCTGGGTGTCCTGCTCAACGTGCTGTCACCGAACATCACCTTCGGTCGGGCGGACAACGCCGTCGACTGGCTCTTCTTCGGGGTCGGAGGTCGAGGCGAGCCAGATTCCCAGGCATCAGTGCTGCACCATGCAGTGACCGCGGCGGTGAAGGGCCCCGGCCTTCGAACCCTCGTGCTGGGGGTCACCGACCAGCGGCTGCTGCTCGGCGCGACAGCACCCGACGGGCTGCTCTCCAACTCGGCGGCGGACGAACAGGCGAAGGCCGACATCGAACTGCTCGGGTCCGTCCCGCGCACGGCCGTCACCGCCCGGGTCGGCAGGTACCGGCTGAACTGGAAGCGGCTGCGGATCGACTTCGTCGACGGGTCGTGGCTGTCGTTCCACGTGCCGCTGGCCGACTCCAGCCGCCCGCTGCGGGAGGTCGCGGCAGCCCTGTCAGCCCGCTGACCCGCCGACGAGCGGGGCGGGCAGCGGCGCAACGTGCAGCACCGCCAGCCGGGACACCGCCCGGGTGAGCACCACGTACAACCGGTGCAGCCCGCGCGGCTCGGCCGCGACGATCGCGGCCGGCTCGACCACCACCACGTGGTCGTACTCCAGGCCCTTCACCAGCGTCGCCGGCACCACTGTGACCCGCTCAGCGGCCGCCACGTCGTCGGCGGTCGCGGTTTCGACACCGGCCTCGGCCAGCGCCGCGCGCAGGCCGTCGACCGCGTCGTCCGCGGCGATCACACCGACCGAGCCGTCGTGCGCGAGTGCCGCCTGCACCTCGGCCACCGTCGCCGAGGTCAGGTCGGTCACCGTACGCACATCCAGGCCGCCGTCGTGGCGCAGCGACTCGGCCGGCGGTACGTCCACCGCGAGCGCCGGGAGCAGCAGGTTCGCGAATGCCACGACTGCGGCGGGCACCCGGAAACCGACTGTCAACGGGACCACCACCGCGTCCGGCTTGCCCAGATGGGCGAGGGATTCCCTCCAGTCCGTCGCCGCCCACGGCGCGGTGCCCTGGGCGAGGTCACCGAGGAGCGTGACCGAGCCGTGCTCGCTGCGCCGCGCGATGGCCCGACACTGCATCGGGGAGAGGTCCTGCGCCTCGTCCACCACCACGTGTCCGAACCCGGAGAGCCGTTCCAGCAGCCCGGTCGCCTCGTCGATAAGCACCGCGTCGGCAGCGGTCCAACGGGTCGCCTTCGGCGTGCGGGCCGGCTTCGCCCAGCTGAGCTGCGCCTGCTCGGCGTCGCTGAGCAACCCGTCCGCCGCGGCGGCGAGCCGGTCCGGGTCGGAGAACAGGCCGTGCACCAGCCCTTCCGGGGTGAGCGCCGGCCAGACCGCGTCCAGGAAATCGAGTACGGGCCGGCAGCGGCTCATCCGGCGCAGCCAGGCATCGCTGGGCGACTCCGCACGCCGTGCCTCGGCCTGCCGTTGGAGCAGACTCACCACCCGCGCCTGGACACGTTCCCGACCCGTCCCGTACGGCAGCCCCTCCCGGCGGGTCTCCTCGACGATCCGGTGCAACGGCTCCACCCCGATGCGCCAGCGGAACGAGCCGTCCGACACGGTGATCGACTCGGTCGGGCTGCCGATCTGCCCCTGCACCGCGCGCCGCAGCACGCTCGCCATCCGTACGTCGTGTTTGAGCGCGGCCACCGCCGGCGCCTCGACCGCCCGCACCGCCACCCGGGAGATCAACTCCTCCACCGTTGCCTGCTCGACCTCGACCTCACCGAGCGCCGGCAGCACCGCCGCGATGTACGACAGGAAGGCCCGGTTCGGCCCGACGATCAGCACACCCGCCCGCCGCAACCGCTCCCGATGCAGGTAGAGCAGGTACGCGGCCCGGTGCAGACCGACAGCCGTCTTTCCCGTACCCGGCGCGCCCTGCACACAGATCGAGTCGGCCAGGTCAGCCCGAACCAGCTCGTCCTGCTCCGGCTGGATCGTGGCGACGATGTCCCGCATCGGCCCGACGCGTGGACGCTCGATCTCGGCGGTGAGGATCCGACTGGTCGTACCGAGCTCTTCGCCCCGATCCAGCCGCTCATCCTCGAAACTGGTCAGCAGACCATTGCTGAACCCGAACCGCCGCCGAACCGCCACCCCCTGCGGATCCCGCACACTGGCCCGGTAGAACGAACGGGAGACAGGTGCCCGCCAGTCCAGCACCAACGGCTCACCACGCTCATCGGTGACATGCCGCCGCCCCACGTGATACCGCCGACCGTGATGATCGCCGCTGGTGTCGGGTGCGGTCGGGTCGTTGGCGGGTCTGCTGGCTGTGGGCCTGTCCCTCGTCGTGCTGTTGTCCGTGGGCCTGCCGTCCGTGGGCCTGCCGTCCGTGGTCCTGCCGTCCGTGGTCCTGCCGTCCGTGGTCCTGCCGTCCGTGGGCCTGCCGTCCGTGGTCCTGCCGTCCGTGGTCCTGCCGTCCGTGGGCCTGCCGTCCGTGGTCCTGCCGTCCGTGGTCCTGCCGTCCGTGGTCCCGGTGTTGGTGGTGCTGTTGTTCGGGGCGCCGGCGAAGTCGAGGCGGCCGAAGAAGAGCGGGGTGGTCGGGTCGTCGGCCAGCTCGGCGACCCGGCGGGCCAGGGTGCGGCCGAGCGTCTCCGCCGCGTACGCGTCGCCGGCCACCTGGTCGCCGGTGGCGAAGAGAGACTCGGCCCGCTCCCGCATCCGACCCAACGCGGCCCGCGAGGTGGTGAGGTGTGCGCGCTCGGCGGCCAGGTCCGCGTCGAGGTCGGTGTCGAGCTGGGTGTCGAGGTCAAGTGCGGGCATGCTGACGTCCCATCGTTCACATCTGCTGCGCGCTCGCGTGTCCGGGGGCGGATGGCCGGCCGCCCGGCGCGAAGACGTCCGTTCCGGTGCAGCTCACCTCGGCCGTCAAGCGGGCTGCAACCCTACGCTCCCCAACCCGACGTATCCAGCGAATTACCGACGCGACCACCCGTCCGCGACGGCGTGTTGCCCGGTCGGGTGTCGTTCGGCGACCACGCCCCGCTCCGCGCCGAACTTCTTGAGGCCGCGACCGTCGCGACGCCGGTGATCCACTCGACTTACAGGAAGTCGCGGTGTCTGGGCCGGTGCGACAACCCGGTTTTCAGGAAGCCGAGTCGATCACCGGAAGACACGGCTGAGGCGGCAGGGACAGCAGGCTTGTCGAGGTCGAGGTCGAGGTCGAGGTCGAGGTCGAGGTCGCGATGACGGTGGCGACCGCGGTGGCGGTGGCAAGGCGCGGTGCTGAGGCGACGGTGGTGAGGCCGTGGCGGTGGTGAGGCCGTGGCGGTGGCAAGGCGCGGTGCTGAGGCGACGGTGGTGAGGCCGTGACGGTGGCAAGGCGGTGGCGGTGGCGGTGGCAAGGCGGTCGCGGCGGCAAGGCGCGGTGACGGTGGCGACTGCGGTAACGGCCGTCGCAAGATGTGGGCGCGGGCGGCGCCGGCTTGGTTGCCGGAATCAGCAGCGCAGGTGGTAGAGGTTGCGACGCGGGGTGCGCAGTGGGTCCAGCCAGCCGGGCGGGAGGAATTCAGGTCGACCGTCCGCCGCGAGACGGACCGTCCAGTCGCCGCGGTGGATGAACCGGTGATGGTAGCCACAGAGCAGTACCGCATTGCCCAGCGCCGTCACCCCGCCGTCGGCCCAATGTCGGATGTGGTGACCGTCGCACCATCTCGGCGGCCGATCACAACCAGGAAAGGCGCAACCGCCGTCCCGCAGGACCAGCGCGCGCCGCAACGGGCCGGTGAATAGCCGGCGCTGCCGGCCGACGTCCAGAACCTGACTGTTGCCGTCCAGCACGACCGGCAGCACGCCCGCATCACAGGCCAGGCGGCGGACCGCACCGGGGGTGAGGCGCGTGCCGGTCTCCAGTGTTCCGGCGCGTACGCCGTTGACCAGTTCCTCCAGCGAAACGCTCACCACCAGCTGAGGACGGTCACCGCCGTTGTCGGGCAGCTGACCGGTACGTAACGCCAGTCGGCAGATCTCGCCCAACGCGTCGACGCGGCGCTGACCAGGACTGCGGTCATCCTGCTCACCCGCTGGGGCGCAGAGCGGGTCGATCGCCTCGCGCAGCAGGCTCGCGGTTTCGGTGTCGAGGTTGCCGCTGAGGCGTACCTGGCCGTTCCGTTGCTCGGAGAGCGTGACGTGCCGGCGGGCCTCGGCTCGCTCGGTGGCCCGCTCCAGTGCCTTCAACTCAGCCTGGTCGGCCAATTCCGGGGCGACGTGCGCGAGGACGCGCTCGCCGAGCCGGCTCAGGCTTGTCGGATCGAAACGGTCGGCCCAGGTGACCAGTAGTTGGGTGGCCTTGTCCGCCACCTCGGGACCGGCCTCGACCGGGAGGGCGGCGATCGTCTCGGCCACCACCCGACCCTGCTCGACGGTGATGGCACCGCTGAGCAGCGCGTCGCGCACCGCTGGCGGGGCGGCGTCGATGACGGCGGCGAGCTGGACCAGTTGGCGCGCGCTGCGACCGGAGAGCCGGAGCCGCTCCCGAAGCCAGACGGCGGTGGACGAGGCGCCCTGGGTGACCGCCAGCCCACGACCGTCCAACTCGCGGACCAGACCGAGCTGAACGGCGGCCAACCGCTGCGCCAACACGTGAGTCGCGTCGAGAGAAGCAAGCAACTCGTCATCGGAGAGCGCCCAGAGCGCGGTCTCGGCGCAGTCGTCAACTGCCCCATCCACCTGCGCCAACGCCTCCAGCATAAAAGCAGAATAGAACTGGTGTACGACAACTTGGAGTCGCCCTGATCGATGAGCCAACTAAATTTCGTCGATCATCGTGAGCTGCCCACTTGTCCCGTCAGCTTGCGCGTCCGCCAAGCTGCGTCGCCAAGCTGCGTCGCCAGCGTTGGAGTTGCTGGAACGGCCGTCCGATGAGGTACCGCTGCTGGTCGAGCGGC
>NZ_JBEZGJ010000197.1:0-12555 GCF_040649965.1 Micromonospora sp. NPDC048843 | reverse complement strand
CAGCCGCACCAGCGGGGGTGGGGGAGGTCGACAGTGCGGTTGGGCTCAGCCGAGGGTGAACCTCTCCCAGGTGCTGATGGTTGGGCCGTTGGCGATCAGCGGCTTGGATCCTGCGCCGTCGGCGCTGACGTACTTGTTGTTGACGGCGGCCTTGAAACTGACAGTGCCGTCGCTGCTGCGGACCATTGTGAACCGCTCCCAGCTGCCGGCCGTCGATGCGCCCGCGATCAGCGGCTTGGCGCCTGCGCCGGCGGCGGACACGAAACGGTTGTTGACGCGGGCGAGGAGGCCAACCTGCCCGTTGCCAAGATCCACCACGTCGAACCGCTCCCAACTGCTGGCGGTCGCCGCGCTCGCGATCAACGGCTTGGTCCCCGCGCCGTCGGCGCTGACGAAGCGACCGTTGACCCGGGCCTTCAAGGATCGGTTCGCGTCCGGTGCGACGACCTGGAGGAACTTCTCCCAGGTGCCGATGGTGGGCCTGCTGGCGCTCATGGCAAGCGTACCGCTGGGGTCGGCAGTCACGTACTGGGTGGTGATGGGGGCCTGGAGGCTGATGGTGCCGTCGCCGTTGCGCACCAGCGTGAACATTTCGCGTACGTCCACGAGAACGCTGTCCGCGGTCAACGTGACGTGGTCGAACTGGGAGATGGCGACGTAGCGACCGGCCGCCCGGGAGAAGAGGGCGACCTTGCCGTTGCCGGCGTCCGCCAGGTCGAACTGGGCAATGGTGCTCGGCTCGGCCTGGTCCGGTCGAAGCCCGAAGCCGGTCTGGTAACTCACGTAGCGGCGGTTGGACAGGGCGCGCAGACCAACGGTCCCGGTCGGCCGCAGCATGCTGATCTGAGTATGGCGAGTATCCGACCGGCCGTCGGTGCCAGTGACCGTGACGGTGACTTGGTAGCTACCCGGGTTCGCGTACGTGTGCGAGGCGATCGGGCTGGACTGGGTGACGACGCTGTCGTCACCGAACGAGAACCGGTAGGACGCGATCGGATTGAGACCGGGGGTGGAGGCGGACGCGTTCACGCTCACCGAGCGCGCCTGGATGTTGAGGGCGACGTCGAACGACACCACAGGGCTTCGGACAGTCTCCACGGTTCCACGGTCGGCGTACGTGACCGGGCCGGCGCCGGTGTTCGGCACGGTCGGGTCGTCGACGCGCGGCGAGCCGGCGTGGTCGAGGGTCGGGTAACCGGGGGCCGCCGAGTTCGCCGAGTCGATGTCGTCCCGGGCCTGTCCCGTCTCGCGGTCGTGCGCGGCCTGGCCGGAGGCGGCCCGGAACGCGGCGAGACCCATCCGGGTGTTCCAGGCGTAGATCTGCGGTGAGTCGTTGTAGTAGTGGTGGGCGTTGTTGTAGTCGACCACCGTCTTCCCGACGGCCCCACCGTAGACGCCGATCTCGACACCGTCGAGGAACGCCGGCTCGCAGTAGCCCTGGTTGAAGTAGCCGTTCGCGATCAGCACGTTGTTCTGCACGGAAACGCCGGACGATGCTCCGTCGACGCGGATGCCGTCGCGGCAGCGGTCCCTGATGGTGTTGTTGGTGATCGCCGTGCCGGTGGCCCCGTTGTTGTGCACGCCGTGGCCGCCACCCCCGGAAATCACGTTGTTGGCCACCACGGTGCCGGCCGCGGCGGGTCCGAGCGCGAGCGCCGCGCTGGTGAAGCCGTCGATGCGGCCACCAACGTACGAGTTGCCCGGCCCGTCGATCCGGACACCGACCGTGTCATCGGCAAGGAAGTAGTTGGCGTAGCCCTGCAGTGTCGTTCCCTGGATGTCCACGTCACTGCTTGCGGCGTCCACTGTGATGCCGGCGGCGGAGGTCAACCCAGTGACGCTTGTCTTCGACACGCTCGAGCCGGTTACACCGGCGAACCGGATCACCGGCGACGTCGCGGGAGTGTGCAGGGCGTAGGTGCCGCCCCGGATGGTGATGCCCGAGGAGTTGCGCACATCCGCGGCCGGCACGTCACCCGACCCGACGACGCGGATGTTCTGAAGCTCCACATCGTGCTGGCCGTCGATCACGAAGCCGGCCGATGCGCCGCTCAGGGTGGCGGAGGTGGAGCTGCTCGCGAACACGATCGGCTGTTGCGGAGTGCCGGACGAGGTGACGCTGACTCGCTCCATGTAGACACCGCCGCCGATGTCGACGGTCTGCCCGCCGGTGACGATCGCTGCCGCGGCGCTGATGGTGCAGAACGGCTGCGCCAAGGTCCCCGGGAACTGGTCGGAGCAGCCGGTGGCGAGGTTCTGCCGGACGTAGAGCGTCGTCGGAGCGTCCGCCTGGGCGGGCAGCGCGGTGCCCACCAGGGCGCCGCCGGTCAGTACGACTGTCGCGAAAGCGGCGAAGGAGGATTTACGCATGCGGGCCTCGAAGATGAGGAGGAACCGGCGACGCCGGGAGTCAGATAAGGCGATCTTGCATGATCAACAGCCGCGGCGTTGACCCGGGTGACAAAACGGCCACCCGCCGCGTGATCGTCCTGGTCGCAGCGGATCGAAGTGGCCGGCGGATAGACGTTCACGTCCTGTTCAACGGGTGGCCGACAGCCCGTGAGGTTGTCGGGTAACGGTGACCGTCCGCACCCCCGAACGAGGTGCGTTCGATGACACCTGCGTCCGGAACGGGGCCGGTAAGTGTTGGTGCTGTCTGTCGTCATTCCGATGTACAACGAGGCCGCGGTCATCCCGGCCCTGATCGCCCGGCTACGTCCGGTGCTCGACGCGCTCAGCGTCGAGTACGAGGTGGTGGCCGTCGACGACGGCAGCCGGGACGACACAGTCTCGGTGCTCTTCACCCATGCGCGGAGCTGGCCGCAACTGCGCCTGCTCCAGTTGCGCCGCAACAGTGGACACCAGGCGGCGTTGACCGCCGGGCTGTACCGCGCCCGTGGGCAGTGGGTGGTCAGCCTGGACGCCGACCTCCAGGACCCGCCGGAGACGGTCGCCGAGATGCTGCGGGTGGCCCGTGAGTAGGGCGTCGATGTGGTGTACGGCGTACGAGCCGACCGCAGCACGGACACCGTGTTCAAACGGCGCACCGCGCAGCTCTACTACCAACTGATGCGCCGGCTCGTCGGCGCCGAGGTGCCCGCCCAGGCCGGCGACTTCCGGCTGGTCAGCCGGGAGGTGATCGAGACCCTGCGTCAGCTGCCCGAACGCACGCCGGTCTACCGGCTACTGGTACCCGCGCTCGGCTTCGCCAGCGCGGAGGTGCGCTACTCCCGGGAGGTTCGGGCGGCGGGCGAGACGAAATATCCGCTGCCCCGGATGATCGCGCTCGCCTGGGACAGCGTCGCCAACTTCTCCGCGGCGCCGCTGCGTCTCGCCACCTGGCTAGGTGCGATCAGCTTCCTGGCCTGTCTCGGCCTCATCGGGTTCGGCGTCGTGGCGTACCTGCGTGGTCTGACCATCCCGGGCTGGACGTCGACCTTCGTGGCGGTCCTGCTCCTCGGTGGCGTGCAACTGGTCTGTCTCGGCCTGCTCGGTGAGTACGTCGGGCGGATCTACGCGACAGTGCAGGGTCGACCGACGTACCACGTCGGTGCCGACTCGGCGGAAACCGAGCTGACCCCCCCGTTTCCCGCCGCGCCGGTGGGTAGCGCCCGTGGCTGACTCGCTCGGGCTGGTGGAACGACAGGCCCCAGCACCCGCGCCGCACTTAGACCGACGACCCGCCCGGTCGCTCCGGTCCGCCGGTGTCGCGGCCCTGCCCTGGTCGGTGCTCCTCGCCGCGTTGCCGGCCGCCTGGTCGTACACCGACGTGCCCGCCGCCGACGTGCTCCGCTACGTGACCTACTGGTCGTTGGCAGTGGTGTTACCCGGCACCCTGGTGCACCGGGCGGTACGCGGTGGCCGCGGCAACCTGCCTGAGGACCTGGGGTACGGCGCGGCCACCGGCCTGCTCCTCGAAATCGGCGCCTGGGTCGCCGCGGCTGCCACCGGTCAGCAGCACCTGCTGCGGTGGTGGCCAGTGCCCCTGGTGTTGGCCTTCCTGGCAGTTCCCCGGCTACGTCGGCACTGGCGGGTCGGGGCCCGCCGGCCGCTTCCCCTCGCCTGGCACTGGTCCGTGGTCGCGGTGTTGCTACTCGTGCTGCTGTGGGCCGTCGCGCAGTGGCGTCTGGTGCCGCTCCCGCCGGTGAACCACAGCTACTACCAGGATCTGCTCTACCACCTGTCGCTGGTCCAGGAGCTGACCCGGGACCTGCCCTTCCAGCTGCCGCAGCTGGCCGGCGAGCCGCTGCGCTACCACTACCTGTCCGACGCGCACATGGCCGCCGGCAGCATGATCACCGGTATTCCACCCGCGACGGTTTTGCTCCGGCTGTGGCTGGCGCCGGTTGCCATCGTCAGCGTGCTGGTCACCGCCGGCCTGGCCCGGGACCTGACCGGCCGCTGGTGGGCGGGTCCGGTGGCGGGCGCGGCGGCCGGCCTCGGCATGCCGGTGGCCGTCAACTCGGCCATCGCGGACGGCGCCTTCGCGTTCTCCTTCTCCAGCCCGTCACAGACGTACGTCCTGCCGCTGCTGGTGCTGCTCGCCGGCATCTGCGTCGATGCCGTACGCGGGCGGCCGCTGGGCGTGGCCTGGGCGCTGCTGCCGGCACTCGGGCTGGCCTGTGCCGGCGCCAAGTCCAGCGCGCTGCCGCCGCTGATCGCCGGCGTCGCCGTGGCCGTCGCCGCCACCTGGTGGCAGAAGCGACGGCGGGTGCCCTGGCCGGCGCTCGGGACCCTGATCTGCCTCGTGGTGCCGATGGGCGTCGGCTATCTCCTCTTCGCCGGAGGCGGAGCGGGCACCCTGGCCCCACAGGCGTTCGCGTTCCTGCACGCGATGCCGCAGTACCGGGAGACCATCGGCGCGGGCGACGGGGTGCGCGGCGGCGGGCTGCTGCCGTTCGGTCTGAGCAGGGCTGGGGCGTCCGGTTGGCTGCTGACGTTCGTCCTGCTCGGCTGGTGGCTGCTGGTGCAGTTGCCCCGGCTGATCGGCATGCTGGTCCTCGCCGGGCCACGCCGTGCCGATCCGGCACCCTGGCTGCTGTCGGGCGCGGTGCTCGCTGGCGCGGGCGGCATCTGGACCCTGCACCATCCGTCGCTGAGCCAGGTCTACTTCTGGCTGGACGTGCTCCCGTTCGGTGCCGTGCTGACCGTGTGGCTGCTCACCCTCGTCCGGCCGCCGTGGCCGGTGGCGGTGTCCGCGGCGGTGCTCGGCGTGGCCTCGTATCTCCTTGTGCCCATGATGCCCCGGCCGGCCGCGACCATGGGGGGTTGGATGGGCGTCCTCGGCCGGTCGTACCTGCGGCTCGCGGTCCTACTCCTGCTGGGCGCGCTCGTCGCGGTCGGAGTCCGTGCGCTGCTGGGTCGCCGGGGCGGCGGCGGGCGGCGACGGACCGTGGCGGTGGCGCTGGCCGGCGTCACGGCGGCGCTGCTGGGCGCGAGCGTCGCCCGGGGCGTCGACGGTGCCGTCCGGGACGTCCAGGTCGCACCTGGGTTGCCCGCGTCGGTCGCGCAGCCGTCCACTGTGACGGCAGCGGAGATGCGGGCCGCGTTGTGGCTGGACGAGCACGCCGCGGACGACGACGTGGTGGCCACCAACGTGCACTGCCGACCGGTGCCGACCACTGCGCACTGCGACGCCCGCGCCTACTGGGTGACCGGACTGGGTGGGCACCGAACGGTGGTGGAGAGCTGGGGTTACACCGACGCCGCCCTTGCGGCCAACGGACGGCGGGGTCTCGGCTACGTACGGCAGGATCCGCCGGACCCGACCCGGTTCGCGCTGAACGAGAGGGTGTTCCGAGCACCCACAGCGACCGACCTGGACCGGCTGCGCGCCGACTACCGGGTCCGTTGGCTGTTCGCCGACACCCGGGCCGGCGAGGTGTCGCCCGCGCTGGCCGATCTGGCGGAGGTACACCTCGTCTCCGGCAGCGTCACGGTCTACGAGCTGCGCTGACTGGGCCTCCGCACGACGGCGCCCGCCGGACCCGAGGGTCTGGCGGGCGCCGATCGTGTGATGTGGATCAACCGAGGGTGAACGTCTCCCAGGTGCTGATGGCCGGGCCGTTCGTGATCAGTGGCTTTGAACCGGCGCCGTCGGCGCTGGCGTAACGGCCGTTGATGGCGGCCTGGAAGCTCACCGTGCCGCTGGCGCTGCGCGTGAGATAGAACATTTCCCAGCTGCCGACCGCCGGGGCGGCGGCGATCATCGGTTTGGTGCCGACGCCATCGGCGGAAACGAAGCGGTTGTTGACGTGCGCGAGCAGGGCGACCGTCCCGGAGCCGAGGTCCACGAGGTCGAACCGCTCCCAGGTGCTGGCGGTCCGGGCGGACGCGATCAGCGGCTTTGAACCGGCGCCGTCGGCGCTGACGTAGCGCCCGTTCACCCGGGCCATCAACGACTTGTTCGTGTCAGTGGTCGACACCTGGAGGAATTTCTCCCAAGTGCTGATCGTGGGCCGGCTCGCCGTCAGCGGGACGGTGCCGCTCGGATCGGCAGTGACGTACTGACCTGTGCTCGCCTTGAGACTGATGCTGCCATCAGTGTTCTTCGCGACGGTGAATGTCTCCCGGGCTCCCACCGATTGACTCGTCGCGGTCATCGCCGTCGGGTCGGCGGTTCCGATGGCGAGGTATCGGCCGGTGCTGCGAGAGAAGAGCGCGACCTGGTGGTTGCCGGCCGTCACGACATCGAACTGCGCGGTGGCGCCCAGCCGGAGCTGGTTCGCCCGAAGGCCGGTGGTGGCGTTGCCCGCGTCGATGTAGCGACGGTTGGACATGGTGAGCAGACCCACTGTCGAGGTCGGGTAGAGCACGCTGATCGGTTGAGAGCTGGTCGCCGACTGCCCATCGGTCCCGGTGACCTTGATCCACAGGCTGTAGTTGCCCGGGTTGGCGTAGGTGTGCGCAACCACCGGGCTCGACTGAGTGACGACGCTGCCATCGCCGAACGTGAACTCGTAGGACTTGATCGGATTCAAGCCCGGGGTGGAGGCGGACGCGTCCACAGTTACCTTCTGCGGCGCGAGGCTGAGCGTGACGTCGAAGGAGGCCACCGGAGGCCGGATCGTCTCCACCGCGCCCCGGTCGGCGAAGGTGACCGGGCCGGCGCCGGTGTTCGGCACCGCAGGGTCATCCACGCGCGGGGTGCCGGTCCGGTCCAGTTTCTGGAACCCGGGTGCCGCGGAGTTCGCCGAATCGTAGTTGTCCCGCTGTTGTTCCGTCTCCCGATCGTTAGCGGCCTGGCCGGATGCCGCCCGGAACCCGGCGAGGCTGGTCGGAGTGCCCCAGGCGTAGGAGTCGGTGCGATGGTGGTGCACGTTGTTGTAGTTGACCACCGTCCGGCCGACAGCGTCACCGTAGATCCCGATCTCGACACCATCGAGAGCCTTCGGGTCGCACCCGACCCGTCCGGCGAAGCCGTTGGAATCGAGCACGTTGTTCTGGATGGAGACTCCGGAAGAGGCCCCGTCGACCCGGATGCCGTCGAGGCAGCGCTGCTTGATGCTGTTGCTGGTGATCGCGGTGCCGGTGGCCCCGTTGTTGTGGATGCCGCGGCCGGCTCCGGCGGTGACCACGTTGTTGGCCACCACAGTGCCTGCCGCACCGGTCCCCAGGACGACAGCCGTTGCGGTGAAACCGCCGATGCTGCTTCCGATGACCGTGTTGCCGGGCCCGTCGATCCGGATCCCCACGCTGGGTACGTCAAGGGAACGGTTGACGTTGCCCGACACGGTCGTGCCTGAGATGTTCACGCCGCTGCTCGCGGCGTCCATTGTCACCCCAGAGGTGGCGGCCTTCCCCGAGACGATGCTCGTCTGCGTCAGGCTTGACCTGGTCACCGCCGCGAATCGGACCACGGGTGTTGCTGAGGAGCTGTTCAACGAGTAGCGGCCACCGCGGATCGTGATGCCCGAGACGTCGTGGGCGTCGACGGCGGGCAGGTCGCCCAATCCGTTGACCTGGATATTCTGGAGCACGATGTCGTGCTGGCCGTCGATGACGAAACCAGAATTCTCCCCGACCAGACTCGCCGAGGTGCCGACGAATACGACCGGCTGCTGCGGGGTGCCGGAGGTTCTCACCGTGACGCGTTCGCGGTAGCTGCCGGCACCGATGTCGACGGTCTGCCCGCCGGTGACGATCGCCGCAGCGGCCCCGATCGAACAGAGAGGTTGGGCGAGGGTGCCGGCGTTCTGGTCGGAACAGTCGGTCGCCGCCTGCCGGACGTACAGGATTGTCAGGTCATTGGCCTGGGCCGGGACGGTGACGCCAAGGGTTCCGCCCGTCAGGATGACGGTGGCGAGACCAGCGAGAAGCGGTGCGCGCATGAGTGTCCTCAAGGAGAGGGATCCGGAGTACGAAGATGATCATGCGGTATTGGGACGTGTGGCCCCGGCCGCGATCGTCGTTGATGTACCGATCTGAGCGATGTGCAACGAGAAGTTCGTGATCTCTTCATTGGGTGGCCCGTTGCCGGCAAGGTCGCCCGATCGCCTCCGTCACCCTCTGACAAGCTCCGCTGGCTCGTACGCGACGACGCCCGCCAGACCGGACGGTCTGGCGGGCGTCGAGGTGGTGATCTGGCTCAGCCGAGGGTGAACCTCTCCCAGGTGCTGATGGCCGGGCCGTTGGCGATCAGTGGCTTGCTGCCCGCGCCGTCGGCGCTGACGTACTTGTTGTTGATGCCGGCCTTGAAGCTGACAGTGCCGTCGCTGTTGCGGACCACGGTGAACCGTTCCCAGGTGCTGACGGCCGGGCCGTTCGCGATCAGCGGCTTGGTGCCTGCGCCGTCGGCGGACACGAAACGGCTGTTGGCGCGGGCGAAGAGAGCGATCTGACCGTTACCGAGGTCGGCGAAGTCGAATCGCTCCCAGCTACCGGCGGTCGCCGCGCTCGCGATCAGCGGCTTCACACCGGCACCGTCGGCAATCACGAAACGGCCGTTCACGCTGGCCTTCAGTGACCTGTTCGCGTCGGCGACCGGGACCTGGGCGAACTTCTCCCAGGCGCCGATGGTGGACCGGCTGGCGCTCATCGAGATGGTGCCGCTGGCGTCCGCGGTGACGTACAGGTTGTTGCTCGCCTTGAGGCTGACGGTGCCGTCACTGTTGCGGACGACAGTGAACTTCTCAAAGGCGCCGACCACCTGACTCTCGGCGTTGAGTGCTTCGTTGGCCGACTGCGTGACGTAGCGGCCGTTGGCCCGCGCGACGAGGGCCACCTGCCCGTTGCCGGCGTCCGCCAGGTCGTACTGCGCGGAGGCGGTCAACCCGACCTGGTTCGGCAGGAGAACCGGCGCGGACGTACCCACGTAGCGACGGTTGGACATCGCGAGCAGGCCCACGGAAGCGGTCCGCCGCAGCACGCTGACCTGCTCGGTGCTGCTGCCGACCAGGCCGTCGCTGCCCCTGGGGACAACGGTGACGTCATAGGTGCCCGGCTTGGCGTATTTGTGCGTGGCGATCGGACCGGACTGGCTCGTGTAGGAGGTGCCGTCGCCCCAACGGAACTCGTAACTATCGATCGGCACGAAGCCCGGCGTCGAGGCCGAGGCGTCCACCCTGACAGTGCTCGTGGCGAGGTCCACAGTGGCGTCGAAGGACGACACCGGGTATTTGATGGACTCCGTAGTGCCACGGTCGGCGTACGCGATCGGGCCTGCGCCGGTGTTCGCCACGGCCGGATCGTCCCGGCGTGGCTTTCCGCTGGTGTCAAGCTCCTGGTAGCCAGGTGCCGTCGAGTTCGCCGAGTCGACGTTGTCCCGGACAGAGGACGTGTACCGATCGTGTGTGGCCTGCCCGGAGACGGTGCGGAACTGGGTGAGACCCATCCTGGTTCCGTTCCACGAGTAGCCGGTCGCGGACGCGGACTGATGCCAGGTGTTGTTGTAATCGATCACCGTGCCGCTCGGCGCCGCGTCGTAGACCCCGATCTCGGCACCCTCGGGGGCCTGCGGATCGCAGTAGCCCTGGTTGAAGGCGCCGTTGTTGCGGAGCACGTTGTTCTGTACCGAGACCTGGGACGACGCCCCGTCGACCCGGACGCCGCCCACGCAACGGTCCTGGATGTCGTTGTTGGCGATGTCAGTGCCCACGGCTCCGCGGTTGTGGATGCCGTATCCGATCCCGCCCAGGATCCGGTTGTTGGCGATCACCGTCCCGGCGGCGGCAGGGCCCACCGAGATGGCAGCTCCGGAGAAGCCGGCGACATCGCCGTTAACTATCGTGCTGCGCGGCCCGTCGACTCGAATGCCCACGCCGTTATCGGCGGCGACGTGGTTCGGGGCGGTCGACACCAGCGTGTTGCTAACGCGCACGTCGCTGGTGGAGGCATCCATCGTCAATCCGTCGGCGAGCGCCGCTCCGGTGGCGATGAGGCCATCCAGCCATGTCCACGTCGCATTGGCGAGTCGGATGGCGGGCGCGGTGGCGACGTTCGCCATGGTGAATCTGCCGCCCGCGACCACTACGTTCGAGGCGTTCCGCAGATCGAGGGCGGGCACGTCGGCAGACCCACTGACATTGATTTCCTGGATATAGATGTCGTGCTGGCCGTCGACGACCAGCCCCGCGTTCGGACCGACGAGCGTCACCGGGGTGCGAGGAGTCTTGGCGACGAAGGAGATCGGCAGTTCCGGTGTGCCGGAGCTGGTGAGGGTGACGCGCTCGGCGTAGGTGCCGCCGTCGACCCAAACCGTCCCGCCGGCGGTCACCACGGCGGCTGCTGCACCGATCGTGCAGAACGGATCGGCCTCGGTGCCGGGCCCCTGGTCGGAGCAGTTCGCATCGGCCTGCTTGACGTACAGAATCACAGGGTCGTCTGCCTGGGCGGGTGCGCCGGTGGCCAGCAGGGTGCCGCCGGTCACCGCGATCGCGGTGAGGCCGGCGAGGGATCTTTTACGCATGCATGCCCTCTGTCGTGAAGGGTGGATTCGGCTTCGCCGGAGATCAGATGGAGCCATGATCCGATACCGGCGGGTAACGCACCGCCCCGGGTGACAAAACGGCCAACCTGTCCCACCGGCATCGGTAGTGGCCTCGCGGATGGGCGACCCGCCGGGTAGGAGAGAATGAGGCACGTGACGACGATCCCCAACGTGCTGGCCAACCGGTACGCCTCGCCCGAACTGGTCGCCCTCTGGTCCCCGGAGGAGAAGGTACGGATGGAGCGGCGGCTCTGGCTCGCCGTTCTCCGCGCTCAGCGCGACCTGGGCGTGCCGGTGCCGGACGGCGTTGTCGAGGCGTACGAGCGGGTGCTCGACCAGGTCGACCTCGCCTCGATCGCCGAGCGGGAGCGGGTCACCAGGCATGACGTGAAGGCCCGGATCGAGGAGTTCAGCGCGCTCGCCGGGCACGAGCACGTGCACAAGGGGATGACCTCTCGGGACCTCACCGAGAACGTCGAGCAGCTCCAGGTGCGCGCCTCACTGGAGCTGATCCGCGACCGGGTGGTGGCCACCCTGGCCCGGTTGGCCTGGCTGGCCCACGAGCACTCCGAGCTGGTCATGACCGGCCGTTCGCACAACGTGGCGGCGCAGGCCACCACGCTGGGCAAGCGCTTCGCGTCGGCGGCGGAGGAGCTGCTTATCGCGTACGAGCGGCTGGAGGAGCTGATCGCCCGCTACCCGCTGCGGGGGATCAAGGGACCGGTCGGCACGGCCGCCGATCAGCTCGACCTCTTCGACGGCGACGCCGACAAGGTGGCCGAGCTGGAGCGACGGGTCGCCGAGCACCTGGGCTTCTCCCGGGTGCTGGACAGCGTCGGGCAGGTCTACCCGCGCTCGCTCGACTTCGACGTGCTGGCCGCGCTGGCCCAGACGGCCGCCGCGCCGTCGTCGCTGGCCACCACGATCCGGTTGATGGTCGGTCAGGAGTTGGCGACCGAGGGCTTCAAGCCGGGTCAGGTCGGTTCCAGTGCGATGCCGCACAAGATGAACACCCGCTCCTCGGAGCGGGTGAACGGCTTCGCCGTGATCATTCGGGGTTACCTGTCGATGGTCGGCGAGCTGGCCGGTGACCAGTGGAACGAGGGGGACGTGTCCTGCTCGGTGGTCCGCCGGGTGGCACTGCCGGACGCGTTCTTCGCCGCCGACGGGCTGTTCCAGACGTTCCTCACAGTGCTCGACGAGTTCGGCTCGTACCCCGCGGTGATCAACCGGGAGCTGGAGCGCTTCCTACCGTTCCTGGCCACCACGAAGATCCTGGTCGCGGCGGTCCGGCGGGGCGTCGGCCGGGAGGTCGCCCACGAGGTGATCAAGGAGCACGCCGTGGCGGTGGCCCTGGCGATGCGCGAGAAGGGCTCACCGGAGAACGACCTCTTCGACCGCCTGGCAGCGGACGGCCGACTCGGCCTGTCCCGCGCCGACATCGACACCCTGGTCGCCGACCGCAACGCCTTCGTAGGCGCCGCCCAAGCCCAGGTGGCAGCGGTGACCAGCCGAATCACCACTGTCGTAACCGCCCACCCAGAAGCGGCCACCTACTCCCCACCCCCCATCACCCGTACGCCGGCACCACCAGCACGAGAGCCAGGCTGGCGGACAGGACGCGGCGC
>NZ_JBEZGJ010000196.1:0-12557 GCF_040649965.1 Micromonospora sp. NPDC048843 | reverse complement strand
TGTACGTGTAGGTGGAGACATAGGTGCCGGCGGCACCCTCCAGGCCGGGCATGGCCGGCACTGACCCTTGAGAGGGTCAGGCCGCGGCGAGCGCCGGTGCGACGGTGTCGGGCGCCCAGCGCGAGCGGTGGCACTGCGACCAGCCCCGACACCCCGGGTCACCCAGCGAGCAGAGCCGCAGCCTGCTGAGCACCTCACCGTCCTCGGTGTCCCGCACGTCGAAGTGCACCGGACGGACAGTGCCATCCGGAGCGACGAGCAGGTGCCGGCCCGCGTCGAGCGTGTCGTCGCGCAACAGGCAGTTGCGGCCCAGCAAACGGGCCAGTGCGGCGATGCTCGCGTGCTCGGAGAGCTGCTCCGGCACCCCGTAGCAGTCCACCACCGTCGCGAACTCGCCCGGCGCCTGCCAGACGTCACACACCACCGCGTACGCCGGCAGCCGCGCCGGGTCGGCCACCGCCAGCGGCATCACCACCCGACCAAGCGCCTCGGCCAGCGCCGGGTAGACCTCCACGGGTTGAGCCCCGTCGATTCTCCAGTTCCACAGCTCGGTCATTCCGCCTCCTCGCTGCGTTCGTCCCCACCGGCCTCCGGATCGGGCCTTACACACGATGGTGGGGGGCATTTGACCCCAGCCGGGGGCAAGTTACCGGTCTGTGACCATTCCGGGCAAAATTTCCCTGAGCGGCATTGCTCGGAGTAGCGGGAAGGTGACAGTTTATCGGGTACGGTGCGCCATCCGCACCACCGCCGCCGCGTGTCCCGCGGCGGGCCGACCGCCCCCGGTCAGCGCAGGACGACCAGGTGTTCCCCCCGGGGCAACAGCTCGCCCACCACCGGAGCGCCGGGCACCTCGCCGGCGACCAGCAGGCCACCGGAGGTCTGCGCGTCGGCCAGCAGCAGCCGCTCCGCCTCGTCAGCCGCGCCGAAGTCGGTCCACGGGGTCACCCACTCCAGGTTGCGCCGGCTGCCACCGCTGACGAACCCGTCGCGCAGCGCCTCCCGCGCGCCGGCCAGATAGGGCACCCGGGCGGTGTCGATGGCCACAGTGACCTGGCTGGCCCGAGCCAGCTTCGAAGCGTGCCCGAGCAGCCCGAACCCGGTCACGTCGGTGCCGCACCGAATGCCGGCGGCGACCGCCGCGCGGGCGGCCTCCCGATTGAGCGCGCTCATCGTGGCCACCGCCTCCGGGAAGCTCTCCCCGGTCGCCTTGTGCCGGGTGTTCAGCACACCCACCCCGAGCGGCTTGGTCAGCGACAACGGCACCCCGGCCCGCCCGGCGTCGAGAGTGATCAGCTCCTCCGGTCGGACCGTGCCGGTGACCGCGAGACCATACTTCGGGCCGTCGTCGTCCACGCTGTGCCCGCCGGCCAGGTGACAGCCGGCCTCCCGCGCCACGTCCTGGCCGCCGCGCAGCACCTCACGGGCCAACTCGAGCGGCAGCACGTCGCGCGGCCAGCAGAGCAGGTTGAGCGCCACCAGCGGGGTGCCGCCCATCGCGTACACGTCGGAGAGCGCGTTGGCCGCGGCGATCCGACCCCAGTCGTACGCGTCGTCAACCACAGGGGTGAAGAAGTCGGCGGTGCTGACCAGGCCGGTGCGCTCGTCAAGGCGCACCACCGCCGCGTCGTCGCCGTGGTCCAGCCCGACCAGCAACTCGGCAGTGCCGGTCGCCGGGCCGAGACCGGCCACCATGATCTCCAGCTCGCCCGGCGGGATCTTGCAGGCGCAGCCACCGCCGCGGGCGTACTTGGTCAACCGTACGGGTTCGGTCATCCACCCATGATCGCGACAAGGCGCCACGATCGCCACCGCGACCACCCATCCGGTGACCGAAATCGGACGCCTGAGAACGATCGTGACCGGTGTTACCGCTCCGTGACCCGCTGGGTTGCGTTCTGCCACATCAGGCCGCCTACAGTGGCCGCACCGGGGGTCAACCGACCCCGATCCGGGAGACGACAGGGGACGGTGGACGACGTGACGACGGGCGAACCGCTCATCGTGCTGGACGCGGTCAACAAGTGGTTCGGGCCGCTGCACGTGCTGGACGACGTCTCACTGTCGGTGGGTCGGGGCGAGGTGGTCGTGGTGATCGGCCCGTCCGGCTCCGGCAAGTCGACGCTGTGCCGCGCCATCAACCGACTGGAACCGATCAACTCGGGCACCATCACCTTCGACGGCCAGCCACTGCCGGCCGAGGGCAAGCCCCTCGCGAAGCTGCGCAGCGAGGTGGGCATGGTCTTCCAGTCGTTCAACCTCTTCGCGCACAAGACCATCCTGGAGAATGTCACCCTCGGCCCGATCAAGGTCCGCAAGGAGAAGCCGACCGCCGCTCGCGAGCGCGGCCTGGCCCTGCTCGACCGGGTCGGCATCGCGAACCAGGCGGACAAGTTCCCGGCGCAGCTCTCCGGCGGCCAGCAGCAGCGTGCGGCCATCGCCCGGGCCCTGGCCATGCAGCCCAAGGCGATGCTCTTCGACGAGCCGACCAGCGCCCTGGACCCGGAGATGGTCGGCGAGGTGCTCGACGTGATGACCTCGCTGGCCAGCGACGGCATGACGATGGTCGTGGTGACCCACGAGATGGGCTTCGCCCGGCACGCGGCCAACCGGGTCATCTTCATGGCCGACGGCAAGCTCGTCGAGGACGCCTCCCCGGCGGAGTTCTTCGAGAACCCGCGCAGCGACCGGGCGAAGGACTTCCTCTCCAAGATCCTCACGCACTAGGCGTCCGTAGTGGAGCGCGCCGTACTCGGTGGGCTCTTTGAAAGAAGGAGAAGAGTATGCGTATGAAGCGCGTGGCGGCGGTCGCCATGATGGCCTCCCTCGCCCTGTCGGCAGCGGCCTGCGGCAAGGAGGGTGAGCCGACCCCGAGCGCGGGCGGCACCGCCTCCGGTGGCGCCCAGTCCGACACCTGCAAGAGCTCCGGCGCGACCTTCACCCCGAAGACCGACGCGGCCATCGCCGGCAGCCCGACCTTCGAGAAGATCAAGGCGGCCGGCAAGGTCTCCGTCGGGGTCAAGTTCGACCAGCCGAACCTCGGCTACAAGGACGCCCAGGGCAAGCGGTGCGGCTTCGACATCGAGATCGCCCAGTACGTGGCGAGCACGCTGGGCATCGACCCGGCGAAGATCGAGTACAAGGAGATCGCGTCGGCCAACCGGGAGACCGCGATCAAGGGTGGTGAGGTCGACTACTACGTCGGCACCTACTCGATCACCGACAAGCGCAAGAACGACATCTCCTTCGCCGGCCCGTACTTCGTCGCCGGCCAGGACCTGCTGGTCCGCAAGGACGAGACGTCGATCACCGGCAAGGACACCATCAAGGGCAAGAAGGTCTGCTCGGCCATCGGCTCGACGCCGATCCAGAAGGTCCGCGACGAGGGTCTGACCGAGGCGAACAACATCGTCGAGTTCAAGACCTACTCGGAGTGCGTCTCGCAGCTGCTCGACAAGAAGGTCGACGCCGTCACCACCGACGACGCCATCCTGAAGGGCTACGCGGCGCAGAGCCCCGACGAGCTCAAGGTCGTCGGCAAGCCGTTCAGCACCGAGAAGTACGGCATCGGCCTGCCCAAGGACGACAAGGCGCTGCGCGACTACGTCAACAACCAGATCGAGGCCTCGTTCGGCGACGGCACCTGGCAGAAGATCTACGACGGCACGCTGGGTCTGTCCGGCTCGACGGGCACCCCGCCCACCCTCGAGCGGTACTGACCAACCGGCTCGACACGAGTTGCGGCGCCGGGCGGGGCTCGTCCCCGTCCGGCGCCCGTCCGAGGACTGAGAGCGAGGCATGGGCGAGTTCTTCCGGGTACTGACGGACAACGGACAACTGTTCGTTGACGGGTTCACCAACACCGTCAAACTTTTCCTGATCGCCGCGGTCGGCTGCCTCGTCCTCGGCACGCTGCTCGGCGCGATGCGGGTCTCCCCCGTGCCGGCGCTGCGCGCGTTCGGCGCCACGTACGTCAATCTGGTGCGCAACACCCCGCTGACGCTTGTCTTCGCGTTCCTGGTGTTCGCGGTGCCGAAGCTCGACGTCAACATCGACTACTTCCCCAGCGCCGCCATCGCGCTCACCGTCTACACCTCCGCGTTCGTGTGCGAGGTGATCCGCTCCGGCGTCAACACCGTCGCCGCGGGCCAGGCCGAGGCGGCCCGTGCGCTGGGCATGACCTTCGGCCAGGTGCTCACGCTCATCGTGCTGCCGCAGGCGCTGCGGGCGATGGTCCCGCCGATGATGAGCGTGTTCATCGCGATGCTGAAGAACACCACCATCGCCGCCGGTTTCTCGGTGCTGGAGGCCGGCGCGATCCCCGCGTACATGGCCGAACGAGGCGAGCCGCAGTTCGCCGTCCTGCTCTGGATCACCATCGGCTTCCTGATCTTGATCCTGCCGCTGGTGGCGTTGCAGCGGTTCCTGGAGCGCAAGTGGAGGGTCGCCCGATGAACGAGCATGCGAACCCCACGGTCGCGAACGGAAGGTGGCTGAGTTGAGCCAGGCGTCGATCCTCTACGACCTGCCCGGGCCCCGCGCCAAGCGGCGCAACACGATCCTGGGCGTCGTCTCCACCGCCGGCATCATCGCCCTACTCGCCTTCATCGGCTACAAGTTCGCCGACACCGGCCAGTTCGAGGCCCGCAAGTGGGAGCAACTGCAGTACGCGTCGGTGCAGCGCGAGTTGCTGGGTGGGCTGTGGGCGACACTCAAGGCTGCCGGCATCGCCGCGGTCCTGGCACTGATCTTCGGCGCGGTCTTCGCCAGCGCCCGGCTGAGCGACAAGTGGATTCTGCGTACCCCGGCGACCTTCGTGGTGGAGCTGTTCCGGGCGATTCCACTACTGATTCTGATCTTCTTCGGGTACTACGTGCCGCTGCAGTACGGCTGGTCGATCGACAAGCTGTGGGCGCTGGTCATCGGGCTGATGCTCTACAACGGCTCGGTGCTCGCGGAGATCTTCCGGGCCGGCATCAACGCGGTGCCGTACGGGCAGACCGAGGGCGCCTACGCGGTTGGCCTGCGCAAGAACCAGGTGCTGCGGCTGATCCTGCTGCCGCAGGCCGTCCGCTCGATGCTCCCGGCGATTGTCAGTCAGCTCGTCGTGCTACTCAAGGACACCGCGCTCGGCTTCATCATCACGTACCCCGAGCTGCTCTTCGTGGGTAAGCAGATCGGCGGCCGGTTGCCGTTCGGGCTGCCGTACGTGCCGACGTACCTGATCGTGGCGGCGATCTACATCGCCATCTGCGGCGCGCTGTCGGCCCTGGCCTGGTGGTTGCAGAAGCGGATGGGCCGTAGCCGGCGGACGGCGGCGAAGGTGCTGCCCGCCCAGAACGCCGGCGAGGACGCCGCCCGGATGATCTGACCTGCCCACCGTACGCGTGATCGACTCGAGTTTCTCAATATCGGGGTGCTCCGTCCTTGGGGGCACCCCGATATTGCTGATTCGTGGTGATCCGATCTACTTGGTCAGGTCGCGGGAGAGCACGGCCGCCCCGATGTCGTCCACGTCGGACACCCGGATCTTCCGGGCGGCCCGCATTACGACGTCCAGGATGAATACTTCCAGTGCATCCGAAGACTTGTCACGGCCACTGAGCCTTCCCGAGTAACGGTTGGTGGCGTTGTGTGATCACGTCGTGCGGCCGTGGTCGATGTGGAGCAAAACCAGGGCTGCGGCGGTGATCCGGCCGATGCTCCAGGGACACGGCCACCCGTCCGGAGCAGTGCTGTTCTGCACGTTCCCCCCGTGGCTGTCGTGCTTGCCCGACTGCCACAGATCCACCCCGGGCGGCGGCCCGGGGGCGCGGTACCGATCGGTCTCGATCAGTGTGGCCGTCGATGCTGACGTGGGCGTAGCCAGCCATCTTCACGGCCAGCAACACCGAGTGCAGACCGGGCGCCTGGGCGGAGAGCTCGGTGAGGCCCTCAAGCAGGTACGCGCACCCGGTCGGCCGGCTGACGGTGCTCTCCTTGGCCAGTTGCGAGATGCGGGTGCCGTCGACCATCCACCGGATCACCAGGGCAGCCTGCTTGAAACAGCCCAACGACCGGGTCCCGTCGCGGGTGGCCAGCCGCTGCCCTTCGACGTGCAGAAGGCCGGACAGGAACGAGACGGTCGCCTCACGTACGGGCAGGATGGCGGTGTATGTGAATTCGCAGCGACGCAGAACCTCGATGACGGTGATCCCGGGAAGGACTACCTTCATTGCGAGGTTCTGCGTCTTTTCATTGCACCGCGACAGATCCGGCCGCGTCTGGACCGCCAACCACGTCGGCCACTCCAAGGAAGGTGATGACTACGTGTTGATACAGGGAGTCGCGAAACCTTCCCTGGTAGTCATTCCGAGGGTCGCAGCGAATGCCTGGTTGCAGTACTTCCGACCATTAGAGCCAGCAGTGCTTACACTCGAAATGCACGACTTGCCTCTTCCGCATCCAGTCTCATGCGTTGCCACAATTCCGCCGACCTGAGCGGTCGCGATTCTGGCGCGACTGGTGTAGCCAAGTTGCTCACCCGAACATGTGACCCTAGTAGAGGCCTCGATGTAGCCGTTCCACGTTTGGCCGATCCAGGCCCAGCCGGCGCACTTACCGGTATCGAGCGGTGAAACCTCCACCGAGAAGTTCGAGGAAGCTTGAACGCGATAAACTGGGTCGGCGGCCGCCCCGGTCGCCAGCGCGGGGGAGGCCGGGACCATCATTAGAACAGTAGCCGCGAAAATTGCCGAGAGCAGCGGACGGAGGCGCCGAAAATTCCTCTTGTGAATTTTCATCCTGCGACCCTATGTGCAATATTTATTGCCGTCAAGGGCAGCGACGATGTGACTGTCTCGGTGAATAGCTTGCCGAGCCGATTCCTTGCAGGTCAGGCGAGTTTCACGAGTCTTGAAAATCGATGAGGCCGCGGCCTGAGGTGCGACAGCATTTGACCAAGGCCCAATGCGTCGACCAGGAGACCGACCTATACTGTCCCCCCTCCACGATTCTGCTCAGGCTGCACCGCTGCCCATGCCGCACCCCGCAAGTGCGGGGGATCCTCGTCCTGCACCACATCCGACAACCGCCACGCGCCGTAGCAACCGCGCAGTCTCAGATGCGCCCGGTGAACCGTCGTCGACACAGCGAAGCGGTCAGCGGGCGATCTCGGTGACCCGGGACTCGCGGACCACTGTGACCCGGATCTGACCCGGATAGGTCAGCTCCTCCTCGATCTGCTTGGCCACGTCCCGGGCCAGCACTGCCGCCCCGATGTCGTCGACGTCGTCCGGCTTGACCATGACCCGGATCTCCCGGCCGGCCTGCATGGCGAAGACCTTGTCCACACCGAGCTTGCCGGCCGCGATCTCCTCGATCCGCTCCAGCCGCTTGACGTACGCCTCCAGGCTCTCCCGGCGCGCGCCCGGCCGACCACCCGAGCAGGCGTCGGAAGCCTGCGTGAGCACGGCCTCGATGGTCTGCGGGGGTACCTCGTTGTGGTGCGCCTCGATGGCGTGCACCACGTCCTCGTGCTCGCCGTACTTGCGGGCCAGGTCCGCGCCGATGATGGCGTGGCTGCCCTCCACCTCGTGGGTGAGCGCCTTGCCGATGTCGTGCAGGAACGCCGACCGCTTGATGATCGGCACGTCCAACCGCAGTTCGGCGGCCATGATGCCGGCGATGTGGGCGGTCTCGACCAGGTGCTTGAGCACGTTCTGCCCGTACGAGGTGCGGTAGCGCAGCCGGCCGAGCAGGGTCACCAGCTCCGGGTGGATCTCGGTGATACCGACCTCGACCAGGGCGTCCTCGGCGGCGCGGAGGCAGAGCTGCTCCACCTCCTGCCGGGCCAGGTCGTAGACCTCCTCGATCCGGTGCGGGTGGATGCGCCCGTCCAGGACCAGCTTCTCCAGGGTCACCCGGCCCACCTCGCGACGGACCGGGTCGAAGCAGGAGAGCAGCACCGCCTCGGGGGTGTCGTCGATGATCAGGTTGACGCCGGTCACCGACTCGAAGGCGCGGATGTTGCGCCCCTCCCGGCCGATGATCCGCCCCTTCATCTCGTCACCGGGCAGGTGCAGGACGCTGACCACGCTCTCCGCGGTCTGTTCGCTGGCGACCCGCTGGATCGCGTCCACCACTATGTGTCGGGCGCGCTGCTCGGCCGTGTTGCGCGCGTCGGACTCGATGTCCCGCACGAGCAGCGCCGCTTCCCGCTTGGCAGACGTCTCGATGGCGTCGACCAGCTCCAGTCGCGCGGAGTCGGCGGTGAGCCCGGCGACCCGCTCCAACTCTCGGCGGCGCAGCTCCTCCGACTCGGTCAGTTCGGCCTCGCGCTGGGCGAGCGCGGCCTCCCGGGCTGCGAGGGCGGCCTTCGCGGCGGTGAGCTGCCGCTCCCGCTCGGCGAACCGCTCCACCTCCTCGGTGTGCATCCGCTCCCGCTCGTCCATCCGAGCTGCCCGACGTTCCACCTCGGCGGCCTGCTCCCGGGTGGTGGCGGCGAGCACCGCGACCTCCCGTTCGCCGCTGCGCCGGGCTGCCGTCCGTAACTGTTCGGCGTCCGCCTCGGCCTGCTTGTGGGCGCGCTCCAGGACGGTGTCCGCCTCGGCCCGGGCGTCGTCGAGGACCCGCCGCGCCTCGGCGCGGGCCGCCTTCGCCTCGGCCTTCGCCGCCGCCGCCTCGGTACGGGCCGCGGCGGCCGCTGACTTCGCCACGTCGATAGTGCTGTTCGCCTCGTCGGCCGCGGTCCGCAGGGCGGCCAGGGACTGCTCCTGGCGGTCCTTCTCGGCGATGAAGGCGGGATCCTCCGGAGCCGGCGCGGCGCCCATCCGGCGCATGGTCCGGATGCCGACCAGCACGGCCCCGATCACCACCACCGCGAGGACGAGGACGGCCGCGAGGAGCACGACGTCGAACGCGTTCATGCCGGGACCCCGTCGGGTCTACCGATGAACCTGTGCCGCCGCCCCGCCATGGCCGCCTCCCCTAACGTCGAGACCGCAGCGACCGTGCCGGGGGCACACTCCTGCGGCTGTGGACGCCCGACCGGAGCGGCTGGCCGTGGGTAGCTTTCTCCGCCGGCGGTGCCCATGGGGCAGCGTCGGCGACCGGGTGCAGTTGTCGCAGCGTTCCGGACCGGCCTGTCCGGAACTGCCGCCAAAGGCCGCGGAGTCGGCCAAAGTGATGCTGTTCTGTTACGCGATCTATGTTGTGCGCTTAGCCTGCGCTGGTCGGGCAATGTGAGCCTGTATGGCGAGGCTAGGTCGCCGGGGGTGCTCTGGTCAAGGACTCATGATCAAACCCCCCGAACGGAGAGAAGTTGAACCGTCACCACGTGCTCATGTCGCGTCGGACAGGAGCGGACAAACTCCGCGAGCCGACGGCCTCGATACGGATGTCGTGCCTGTTCAGCGGCGGCGGCACCCCGCGTAAGACCCGACTTTGTGACACCAGCGACCCCCCGCTCGCGCCCAGCCCTCGTCGGGCTCGTCACTTCAAGATCGCTCCAACTTGAAGGTCGACACTGGCGCGTGAGAGCTGCGGCCGGGCGAGGAAGTCCCGACGATCTTGCAGTTTCGGTTGTCAGTATGGGCGGAATGCCCCTGACGTCGGGACAGAAAGTGCAAGATCGCGGTCGCTCGGCGGGCGCCGGTGCTCATCCCGACGGGCGGTCCTCAGCATGAGGCGACACACCCATCGCGTGCGCTCAGTCGACCAGACGGTTGTCGCGTTCCAACTCGCCCTCGGCGTCGGCGAGCGCGTCGGCGTCGATCTGCTCGGCGAACTCGGCCGCCTCGGCGCTCTGCGCGGCGAGCACGTCCTTCACCGCCCGGATGGCCACACCAGGCGGGTAGCCCTTGCGGGCCAACATGCCCACCAGCCGGCGGAAGACCGCGTCCGGCTCGCCTCGGGCGGTGCGTAGCTTGCGCTCCACCAGGCCACGGGCGGTGCCCGCCTCGGTCTCCTCGTCCAGCTCACCCAGCGCCTCGGTGGCCACCTCGCCGTCCACGCCCTTACGGCGCAGCTCGTTGGCGAGTGCGCGGCGAGCGAGGCCGCGCCCGGCATGCCGGCTGGACACCCAGGCCCGGGCGAACGCGGCGTCATCGATGATGCCGACCTCGTCGTACCGGTCGAGGACCTCGGCCGAGACCTCCTCCGAGATGCCCCGCTTGGCCAACGCCCCGGCCAGCTCGGCCCGGGTGCGGGGCCGGACGGCAAGCTGGCGCAGACAGATCTCGCGGGCCACCTCGGACTCGTCGCGTGGAGGCGCCGGAGACTCGACGGTGTCGGCCTCCTCGGACCGACCCCGGCGGCCTCGCGGAGGGCGGGGCGCATCGGTGGCGTCGCCCGTACGAGGCGGACTGGCATCCCAGCCCCGCCCCGTACGAGCGCGTCGTCCTGCCATCGGTCAGCGACCGATCAGAAGTCGACCGGCGGCAGCTCCGGGCCACCGGCGGCGTCACCCGCGCCGACCCCGACGCCGAGCTTCTCCAGGATCTTCTTCTCGATCTCGGCGGCCACGTCCGGGTTTTCCTTCAGGAACTCCCGGGCCTTCTCCTTGCCCTGACCGAGCTGGTCGCCGTCGTACGTGTACCACGCTCCGGACTTGCGGATGATCGCCTGCTCCACGCCGACGTCGATCAGCGAGCCCTCACGCGAGATGCCCTTGCCGTACATGATGTCGAACTCGGCCTGCTTGAACGGCGCGGCGACCTTGTTCTTCACGACCTTGACCCGGGTGCGGTTACCGACCACGTCGGTGCCGTCCTTGAGGCTCTCGATGCGTCGCACGTCGAGCCGGACCGAGGCGTAGAACTTCAGCGCCCGGCCACCGGTGGTGGTCTCCGGGCTGCCGAACATGACGCCGATCTTTTCCCGCAGCTGGTTGATGAAGATCGCCGTGGTGCCGGTGTTGCTGAGCACACCGGTGATCTTCCGGAGCGCCTGGCTCATCAGCCGGGCCTGGAGGCCCACGTGGCTGTCGCCCATCTCGCCCTCGATCTCGGCGCGCGGCACCAGGGCCGCCACCGAGTCGATCACGATGATGTCCAGAGCGCCGGAGCGGATCAGCATGTCCGCGATCTCCAGCGCCTGCTCGCCGGTGTCTGGCTGGGAGACCAGCATCGCGTCTGTGTCGACGCCGAGGGCCTTCGCGTACTCCGGGTCGAGCGCGTGCTCGGCGTCGATGAAGGCGGCGATGCCGCCGTTGCGCTGGGCGTTGGCCACCGCGTGCAGTGCCACAGTTGTCTTACCGCTGGACTCGGGGCCGTAGATCTCGACCACCCGGCCACGGGGCAGGCCGCCAATGCCGAGGGCAACGTCGAGCGCGATGGAGCCGGTCGGAATGATTGCGGTCTGGACGACCGGCCGGTCACCCAGCCGCATCACCGAGCCCTTGCCGAATTGCTTGTCAATCTGAGCGAGAGCAAGGTCGAGTGCCTTCTCCCGGTCAGGCCCTGCTGCCATGGTTGCCACCCCTGCCTTCGCCGGCGTCTTTGCTGAGCTTCGCGTCACGCGGACACGCTAGGCGCTAGGTCCGACAGAAAACCAGCCGACGGGCCGCGAGCTGTGGACGAGCACCCCGCTGTGGACAATAGCCGAACAGGTGTACGACTCGACAAGCGACACGCGGAACCGGCGAAAAGGCTGCTCAGCGTAGTCGAGCGGGCACCCGGTCCGGGTACGCGGCACAAACCGCCCGCCACACCACGTGCGTCTGCTCCCCCGATGCCAGGGCCTGCTCGATGGTCCGCCCGCCGAGCTGGGACAGCACCTGATCACGGGCGATGCTGGCCGCGTAGCCGGGCCCGAACGCCTCGTCCAGCCGCGTCCAGAAGTCGGTCAGCCGCACAGTGATCAGCCCTCCTCGTCCGGCGCCCCGGTCGGCACCGGGCGCAACGCTAGCGCCACCAGGGGCGCCGCCGCGACCGCCGCGAGCAGGGTCAGCACCGGATATCCGGCGAACTGCATGACAAACCCGCTGACCACGGCTGCCCCGGCCCCGGCCAGCCCCATGATCAGGTCGGACAGCCCCTGGACGCTCGGCCGCACCTCGGCCGCCACCGACTCGGACAGCAGTGTCGAACCGGCCACCATCGTCCCCGACCAGCCCAACCCGAGCAGGACCAGACCGACCGAGAGCCGGGGCGTGTGGTGCCCGGCGGTGCCGGCGACCGCGCAGGCGGCCAGCAGCAGCCCGACCCCGCCGAGGATCACCGCCCGTCGACCGAGCCGGTCGGTGAGCCACCCGACCACCGGTGAGAACGCGTACATGCCGGCGATGTGCAGGCTCAGCACGATGCCGACCAGCCGCAACACGTCGGCGTCGGCGTGCGACTCACCGAGCCGCACCGGAGTCATCGCCATCACCGCCACCATCACCAGGTGACCCACCGCCACGGCGGCGATGCCGAGTCGGGCGGCGGGCTGTCCGCGTACCACCGACCAGGCCACACGCATCCCGGCGCCGCGCGGCGCGCGCACCGTGACCGGCGCGGCGGCCGGCGTCGCGCCACCACCTCCCCAACATCCACCCCCGTCGATCATGAAGTTAGCGGCGCGACACGCCGAGAGAG
>NZ_JBEZGJ010000195.1:0-12706 GCF_040649965.1 Micromonospora sp. NPDC048843 | reverse complement strand
ACACAGAAAAAATAAGTTTTTGTTTTTTGTTTTTTTTCTTTAGTTCATTAATATAGATCCGAGCGGGGGGGGCGCCCGCCGGGGCCCCCCCCCACGACCTTTTCGTGCTTCACGACCAAGGGAGACATCTATGCACCGCACCTACCGCACCGCCCGCGTGCGCGCCTGCGACTGCCGCTGCCCGATCCACCACGGCCAACCGCGCTCGATTTACAACAACCCCGACTGCCACTGCCTGGCCACCTGCGCCAGCCAACCCATGACCCTGCTCGCCCCACAGATCAACGGCGCCGTGTTTCTCGATGCCGCCGACGCCCTCTGGTACGTGCCCAGCTTGGAGCCCGGCCACTGGGACTGGCGCTACGCCACCCCCGTCGACGTGGGCCACCCGCTGTTCCCGGCCAGCACCCTGATCACCGGTCTCCTGCGCGAGACCCACGCCGCACTGCTCCCCCTTCTCTACCGCCTCTAGAACGCACGTCGCGGCGTCCAGCCGCGCACCGCACGCAGACCGGCCCCTTCTCGCTATCCCGAGAGGTCATCGCCATGACGAAGGTCATCATCGGCGTCGTTACCGTCGTCGTCATCGCCTGTTTCGGCCTGCCCCTCCTGCTGCTGTCCTCCGTTACCGGCGGCGGCCCCGGCGGATGCGCCGTCGCCGCCCCACCCGGCCTACGCCCCTCTGGGCAGCCGCCCGGCCCCGGCCGATGGGACACCGAGCAACTCGACATCGCTGCCGCGATCATCGACGTCGGGGTCACCAAAGGCGTACCCCGCTGGGGCTGGATCGTCGCTGTCGCCACCGCCATTCAGGAATCCGGCCTACGCAACCTGCCCTACCTTGGCGACCACAACGACCACGACTCCATCGGCGTCTTCCAGCAACGCCCCAGCCAAGGCTGGGGCACTATCGCGCAACTGTCCAAGCCCGCCTACCAGGCCAGCAAGTTCTTCGACAAACTCCAGACCGTGCCCGGCTGGAAGACGATGCCACTCACCCAGGCCGCGCAGGCCGTCCAGGTGTCCGCCTTCCCCGACGCCTACGCCACGTGGACCGACGACGCCCTGCACCTCGTCGAGCAGATGACTAACACCCTCGCCGACTGCGCCGGCGAAGCCCTCGACGCGCTCCCCGCCGGGTTCGCGTTACCCGCCAACACACCGCCCGCCGTAGCGACCGCCATCGGCTGGGCCGTGAAGCAACTCGGCACGCCGTACCACTTCGGCGGCTCCTGCACCGACCCGCACTCCGGCGACCCCGACAAACAGTGCGACTGCTCCTCGCTGATGCAATTGGCCTACCGGGCCGCCGGCATCTCCATCCCGCGCGTCACCACCGACCAGGTCGTCGCTGGCAAGCCGGTGGCCGGCCTGGCGCTTCTGCTACCCGGCGATCTCTTGTTCGTCCCCGGCAGCCGAGGCACTATGGCCAACCCCCGCCACGTCGGCATGTATATCGGACAGGAATTGATCATCCAGGCGCCAAGAACTGGCGACATGGTCAAGATCTCGCGGCTGAGCAGCTGGTTCGGCCAGATCGCAGCCATCAGACGCGTTGCGCTGTAACAGCGTCGTCGGATCCCACCTCGACCTCGGTTGGTGCTCCATCACTCCGCTCTCGCTAAGCGGTCGCGGGATTGGAGTGCGAGACGCCGGCTTTCGTCTCATGCGTCGCAGACGTGAGGACGCTGAACAAGTTTGTCGGATATAACAGCATCTCGCCTGTTCCACAGCTCTGAGGCGGGGGGACCCGGCGTCGCTGGGCGGTGCGGGCGAGGCTGCCAGTGGTGCCTGTACACCCGATCCAAACACTTCGGGCATGAAGTTCCCGCATCCTTTAGAGCCAGAGGAGGACTGGCAACGAGGTCCAGCATGGCTCCCCCGGTCGACTTGCGCGATACTGCCACCATGGGTCACTACATCGTCACGGGCGGTTCGGGGTTCGTGGGCACGCACCTCGTGGCCGAACTCGTTCGTCACGGCCATACGGTTGAGGTGGTAGATCAAGTTCCCCCGCAGATCAAAGATCAAAATGTGACCTTCGTTCCACTAGATCTAAGGGTGGATGAGTATCGGCGGAAGCCGAGGGCTGCGGTGGTTGCGATATTCCACCTTGCTGGGAACCGAAGTGGACCCGCATCTGTTCTCGACCCACGCGGCGACTTAATGAGCAACGGAGTTGGGTCTGTTGCCGCCGGTCTAATGGCCTATCGAGTCCGAGCCCAACGCCTCATATTCCTTTCGACCGCCTCGGTGTACGGAAACCCCGCAGGCGCGGTACCTATCCGTGAAGAACACCCCAAGAATCCGATTCTGCCATATGGCGCGTCCAAACTAGCGGCAGAGAATACCTACCTGTCGATGTTGCGGACCCATGAACTTCCCATCGTTATTGGAAGAAGCTTTGCCATATACGGCCCGGGGGACTCCGTGCGTGGGTCTTTTACTGAAGTGGACCGCTTCCTGCGTTTCGCCTTGAACGAGCAACCAATACAAGTCCTAGGTGATCTCGATAGCAAGACCCGCGACTTTGTTCACGTCACCGACGTCGTAAAGGCCCTGCTCATTCTCGGAACCGACGGCGTGATCGGTGAAGCCTACAACATTGCTAGTGGCGTGGAAATCTCGCAGCGACAGCTCATAAAGCTCCTTGAAAGAGTGCTCAAAAGGAAGCTTTCGATAGCACAAAAGTTACATACAACAAATGACAGCTTTCGATTCGCGGGAGATATCAGGAAAATTCGTCGGTTGGGCTTCCGTCCTTCGGTCGAGCTAGCCGAGGGGGTATCTCAGTTGGCGAAGCACTACGGCACTTCCGCCAGGCCGCCCGATGAGGAGGTCATATTGCGAGCGCCATCCGCGCCTCACATCATCGGGGGGAACAGCTGATGTCCCGGCTGGCGCTAGACGGAGGGCTCCCCGTGCTATCGGAATCGCGAAAGCTGGCGCCATGGCCCCAAATCACCGACTCAGACCGCGCGGAGGTGATCCGCGCCTTAGACTCAGCCAGCCCTTGGCGATGGCCATTTCCAATTGTATCGGAGCTCGAGGAGGCATGGAGTCGTCAAATCGGCACCACGTATGCGTTGGCATGCAACTCTGGCACTGCCGCGTTACACATGGCTGTAGCCGCCTGTGGCGTTGAGGCCGGTGACGAAGTCATCGTGCCGGCCGATAGCTTCCTATCAACCGCGTCCTGCGTTCTCCAGGCAAACGCGATACCCATTTTCGTTGACGTCGATAAGAGTACTTACAACATCGATCCATTAGCAATGGCCAACAGAATCACGGATCGCACAAGAGCAGTGATAGCCGTGGACCTTCACGGCCTTCCTGCCGACTACGAAGGTCTACGAAAAACGCTCGAAGGCTCCGGGATTGCACTGATAGAGGACGGTTCACAGGCTCACGGCGCGGAGTACAGGGGCCGCCAGGTAGGCGCTCTTGGCGATGTTTCAGCATGCAGCCTTAATGGCTCGAAGAATCTTTCCGGGCTGGGCGAGGGCGGCTTGCTGGCTACCAACGATATGATGCGCCGCAATCTGGCAGCCCAAGTAATGATGTTCGGAGAGAACGAATCCCGCGAACTACAGGGCAGGACGTACGATGTCTCAATTATCGGCTGGAACTATAGGATAGACCTACTCGCAGCCGCTTTTGCCCGATCGCAACTCCGCCGCCTTGGGGCAGCAAGTTCGCAAAGGAGCGCGAACGGACAATTACTTACTGAACTTTTAAGCGATCTTGACGTACTTCAATTGCCGCTTGTCCCACCAGACCGCACGCACGTGTACTTCTTTTACCCTCTACTGCTTCGATGTGAAGCTGTCGGCCTTCCAGTCAGTGCAAGTGTCGCATTTCGCGATACTGTCCAGAAAGCTGTTTCTGCTGAAGGCCTAACCATTTCCGCCTGGCAGCGTCGGCCGCTGCCACTGCAGGACCTCTTTCAAAGCCGTCGTGGCTTCGGGGGCGGCTGCCCGTGGACTTGTCATCAGACCAGCCATCAAGTGTCCTACTTAGCTACCGAGTACCCCGCCGCAGCAGATATCTGCAGTAGGCGCTTGGTCATAGGCCAGAGTATGAGCTCCCTAGGCCCACCCAACGGAGTTCTCGAAATGAACCTCATCGCTGAGTGCCTCCACAAGGTTCTGGTCGAAAACATCGATAGGATCGTTGCATTGACGCTCGATCAACTGCATCAGTAAGGTGAATTGCGTTGCCGCTCCCCTATTACACTGGTGGTGCCATGCGAACAACTGACAACCTCGGCATAGATGCCGCCCTAGCCGAGTACGGCGCACTGCGGGGCGAAATCGTGTCCCGCTCAGGTGCTCAACATGTGATACTGAATATCTCGATCGTTGCGACTGGTGCAGTCGCAGGCCTCGCCCTTTCCGATCCGAGTAAGCGCATTTTGGCGTTAGTTCTCCCGTTCGCTTGCACCGTACTGGGTGCCGTTTGGCTCGACCATGCACGGTGCATTGTTAATATCGGAACATACATCCGTATATCTCGGTGGCCCCAACTACGCGACCTCTCAGGCAGTCCAGCCCTGACGTCATATGAGGACTGGGCCCATGAAGACCGCGGTAATTTTTGGCGCAGCGCCCTCTTTGCTTTTCCTGCCATGTTGACTTTTGTCGCACCAGCGGTAGCTGGTTTACTTTTGACCGCTCCAGTAGTTGAAGGCGGCGGCTTGTGGGTGCTGTGGAGTCTTGGACTGGCGATGACGGCATTCGCTGCTGTTTATTGGACTGTGTTCGTTCGCAACAACTCAGCCTGGATGTACGTAGGCCCCGCTTACCGTCTTGGAGAAAGTTCGCCGTCGGCGAGGCTGCCCGTGCCGCGCAGTCAACACGCAGAGGGCGGCCAACTTGAGGAGCAGGGCGCGCAGCGGACCACGCCAGATGGGAATTGTTGTCAGCGCTAGCGATCTTCTGCGCTCTCCAAGCGAAGGCGGCTTTATCGAGCTGGTCCGGCCCGAGAGCGAAGGGCGACGGCGGCCAGCGCGGTGGCGGTTTCGACGGTTTACGAGGCCCCATGCGCAGGCTGCAGGCGCTGCAGCGAGCGCACGGGCGGGTGGCGTTGATCCCACAGGTTGTGCCCATGGGCATACGACTCGCTGTGGCTGACTGTCCGGCACGCCTTGCAAGTCATTGGCCAGCTGAGGGTGGGCATCAGCGCCGACTGGCGTAGCAAACGTGCGCGGGGTGACCTGACGAGACGATCAATTCTCGTCTAGGCTGTTGAGCAGTTGTGTGGCGAGCGCAATCGTGTCTTCCCGCAGTTCGGCGTCGAGATCCGCGAGGGCTTTGGTCAGGGCACGCAGCAGGGTACGGATACCGCCAGCGTCGCCGAGAGCGTGTCGGGCGAGCATCGCCTTGACGTAAAGGGCCTCGTTGTATCGGTCGAGGCCAATGGCCTTGGCGAGTAGGTCGGATGCGGCCTGCGAGTTGGTGTCGAGTAGATCGTCGGCCAGCAGTAGGTGGGCTTCGGTGCCCCACCGGCGGACTGTCTCGCGGTGGGGCTGCAGCCATTCGTAGTCCTTGCCGTCCGCGAGGGGTGCGGTGTAGAGGTCGCAGGCGTTGCTGAGGAGTTCGCGGCGGCGCGGCTCGGTGGCGATGGTGGCGCTGCGCATCAGGTCGCGCAGTGTCCAGACATCGACGTCCACGGTGGCGGGGTCGAGCAGGTAGCGTCCGGCGGACTTGATGACGTAGGCGTTCTTCGTCTCCGCGGTGCCGGCTCGGCCGAGGACGTGCCGCAGGTTCGAGGCGTTGGTGTGGACGCGTTGGTCGGCTTGGCTGATGCGGGCGTCGGGTTCGAGGTATTCGCCGATGTCGCGGGTGCCGGCTCCGTCGGGGTGGACGGCGAGGTAGACCGCCAGTTCCAGGGCTTTGGCTCGCAGCGGCCGGCCTTCAGCGGTGATGCCTTCGATGCGTGGGGTGCCGAGCACCCGCAGCCGAGCCCGTCCCGACCGCGTATCGGCGGTGTGGTTGACGACGGTCGGGGTAGCCGGGTCGGTGGCGGTGCGGCTGGCGTGCAGTGGCACGATCGTGACCGGCACGGCTGGTGAGGTGATGGCGGGCGGTTCGCCGGTCTGCGCCTCGCGGAGCGTGGTCAGGATCTGGATGGCGGCGGCCGGCTCGAGCACGGGCAGGCGCGGCGGCACCGGTTCGGCGGACTGCCCAGCGATGAGGCTGGTGTGTCCGTCCGGGGAGACCTCGACGGTAGCGCCGTGGACCCACTCGCCGAGCAGAAGCGCGGACACGTGTAGGCCCTCGCCCAGGGCGAGGGAGACTTTGGTGCGCAGGTGGGCACTTGCGGGTGGGGCCTCGGTGATGAGAACGACGGGCGGTAGTGCTTCCTCGTCGGGCGCTTTCCGCCGCAGCTCGTCCAGGTCGGTCAGGGAGTGTTCATCGAGGATGCGGCTGCGGTGCAGGAGTCGGGACTCGATCAGGGTGAGCGCGTCGTTGATGCTGTCGGTCACCTGCAGGCGCGGCCATGGGCTGAAGGTCAACGCGTCCGGGCCGAGCAGCGTGGTCAGGGTGGCGGCGTCGATGACGACCTCGCCGCGGGCGTCGGGTTGGTGCGGGTCGCCGGAGGCCAGCACAGCGACGAGGGCGGCGCGGGCGGCAGCGTGTGCGCCGTCTCCGACGGCCCCGCATCCGCCGCCCGGCAATAGACCGAGGTCGGGTACGAGAGTGAGTGGAGGGCCACCGTCGCTGCTCGCATCCGACGGCTCGGGGTTGCGGGCGGTCACGGCGCGGCGGACCTGGACCACGGTCGGGGGCAGTTCGGTGGGCGGATCATCGTCCGGCTCGGCGGTGTATCGACGGCGGCGTTGGAGCCAGAGCATCGCGGCGGCGGCGCTGATGGCGGCGGCGAGTGACCAGGGCAGCCAGCCGGAGTCCGACAGATCAGCACCCTGGTCGTCTGTGGCCGCCGTGGGACTGTTCGTGGCGGGCGGCGACGTGGCGGGGTTGGGAACCCCCGACGACGGCGCTGGCGACGAAGCGGGCCCGCTTGGGGCTGCGGACCTCGTGGTGGTGGGCGTGGCGGCCGACTGCTGGGGCGCCGGTGGCGGCGCCGTGGGATCGGGCGGGTCAGGTGCGGCGCTCGGCGAGGCGGGTGGTGTCGCAGGCCGGCCCGACCGGGGGGTGGGGGGCCTTGGTGTGGCGGCTTGTGGTGGGCGGGCGTCGGCAGGAAGGCGAAGCTCCCAGCCGGGGTAGATAAGGTCGCAGTCTCGCAGGACACCGCCGACAGGAAAGTGGCGGTGCTTGTTCAGGCGGCAGACCTCCGGCCACCGACCCGCGTCGCCGAGCCACTCCTTCGCGACCTTGGACAAGGTGTCGTGTCGCTCGACGGTGTAGAGGTAGCGCTGATCGGCGACGTGGATGATGGCGGACCCACGGGCTGCGGCTTGCCGAGGAACATCGACGTGCTCGGTCGCAGTGGTAGGCGTAGACGGCCGATCGGTATGCACCGCCGCGTCGAGGGCGCCGGCGGGGGTGACGGCGAGCGCGGCGGTGCCGGCCAGACCGAACACGAGCCGGTGCAACGACGCCGGCAGCCGGAGTATGGGGATACGCCACCGGGTCACCGCCGCGAGGATCTCGGCGAGCAAAAGCAGGGTGAATATGCCCCACAGCAGCCAAATCGCCCAGAGGGCCGCGCCGATGAGGAAGTCCGGGGTGAACCGCCCGCTGGAGCGCGCGAACCAGTCGGGGATCTGCGACCAGGCCGGCAGCCGGCGGAGAGGGTTCCCACCCGCGGCCCACAGCAGCACCGGAACGGCGACTAAGAAGAGTCCCGCGCCGATGACGCCGCGAACAGCCCCGTCGAGGGACGGTCGCGCACGCGGTCGCGAATCTGCTGGGATGCGGACGGTGGCGCGTGCACCGTACTCGGCGAGCTTGTCGTCTCTGCCTCGGTGCGTCTGCGGCACCTGTCCCCCCTGCCGTTGATCCCCGATCTTCTTCGAATACACGAGGGTGAGTGCCTTCGACTATCCCATCGGGAGAGATTCTCACCATCCGCGTACAACGAGTCACGTTCTGCGGATCACGGTTGACACCCGGATGCCTTCAGCGACGAGACTGCCCCTCATGCCAAGCGGGGGCACTGTCTTGTCGATCGACTTAAGTTCGTCGGCCATCGCGGCCACTGTCAGCCGGCAAGGCCTCAAGATCCCCATCCTCATCGACGGTAGCCTCGTCATGCCACCTGGCGTCGTTATCGGGCCCGCAGGGGAAATCTACGTCGGCCTCGACACCATGGCCGCGACGTCTTTGCCGGTAGACCACCAGTTCGTCGATAACCCGACTGACCTCCTCGGCCGGCCCATCAACACCGCCGATACGACGCAACCCGATCCGGTGGATCTACTCGCCACCGTGCTGCGGCACGTCACCCATCACGCTGCCGTCAACGTCAACGGGCCCATCACCGCGCTCACCGTGACCGTGCCGCCGAGCTGGGGACCACGCCGCTGCGGACACATCAGCGAGGCAGCAACCCGCGCCGGCTTTCCACCTCCCGCCCTGGTCACCGCACCCGCCGCCCTCGCCGCCTACGCCACAATCCTCGGCGTCACCGCGCCGGCAGGCTCCTGCGTGCTTATATGCCAGGCAGACCGAGAACCGGCGACCCTCACCGTCTTGCAAACCGCCGCCGACGGCTACCGCGAACTGGCGACACAGCAGATCAGCCTTGCCCATGACCTCGACCACCTCATCGCCCACCACGTCGTCCAGACGGCCACCACAGACTCCGACCCGCTCCAAGCGATCATCACTGCGCCCAGTAGCGACCAGACAGACGTCGGACGAGCCCTCCTGGAATCTGTCCGCACCGCCAGGCAGCTACTCACGACCCAAGACCAAGCCCCGATCCTGCTGCCCGCGCCCCGCCAACCCGCCGTCATCACCCGTCACGACGTCACGGCCGCCGCACAGCCCCTCCTCGACCAGATCCCCGACGCAGTCGACGGACTCCTCGACTCGGCCGACGTCGACAAAACGCACCTCACTGACGTCGTCCTCAGACCAGCCCCCGGCGTACCCGCGCTGGCTGAGGCGCTCGCCGCGGCCACCGGCAAAACCCCCACACTCATCGACCACCCCCACGCCCTCGCCGACGGCGCCCTCTCCCTCACCACCACGCACCAATCAGGCTCGGCAGGCGCCGCACGGCTACCCCGCGTGCGCCTACGTATCAGCGACCTCACCGGTTCCCTGCTTCTCGGTGCCTGTTCCCTGGTCCTGCTCCTGCAAGCCATCCTCAGCGCCTACATCACCACCTTCAGCACCTGGGTCGTCGGCGTCCGCACCTCTCTACCGCAACTCGGCACCGCCGGCGCACTCGTCATGCTCACCGCATTCGCCGTTGCGCACCTCGCGCCCACCACCTTGCTCGCCGGGACACCCACCGCATCAACACCCGAACCCACCACAGGCAGCCTCATTCGACGCGGATACCTCACCACCGCCGTCGGCGGCGCCATCACCGCAGCGCTCTACGGCCTCGCCACCGGCACCGCCGTCGAATACGACTACACCCCATATCTCAAATGGACCCTCGGCGCCGCCCTACCGTTGGCCATTTGCGCCGCCCTCATCGCCGCCACCGCACCCCGCATCCCCGCCAACGCGCTACCCACGTGGCTCGCCATGACCCGCCCCGCCGTCACCCACGCGATCACCGCCACCGCCGGCATCTACCTCATGCGCGCCGCAATCACCCTCACCACACCCATCTCCACAAACGCCATCGCCCCCATCGCTGGCAGCATCGGCGCAGCCCTCGTCGGCATTGCCACCGCCCTCACCATCAGCCGCCGCCGTACGATCCGCGCCATCACCGCACCCGGCCTCGCCATCGGCTACGCCCTCGTCTACACCGTTGACACCACCGGCGCCCTCATCGTTGGCTACCTCGCCGCCCTCACCTGGTGGGGCATCCGACTCACCGCACACACCCTGCGGCTCGCCTTCCCCCAGCCAGGAACGGCACTGCGCCGCCTCGCCGACCGCACGGGCAGCTGAAGGACCGCGAAGCCCCTCGGGCGGCTACCACCGCATCTACAACGCCGATGACAACGACGCCCATCGCATCGACCATCCGCGCAGCGTCTCCGTCAGCCAGCAGCAGATCCTCGCCCAACTCGACCCATTACTCGTCCCTGCTTTCCTACCTAACCGCATCAAGGCAACTGAGCCAGCAGTCCACCAACGTCAACAAGCGACTAGAGAACGCCTGACACGCCCGCCGAGGAAGAGGCAGGCCGAAATGCCACACCTACATAGAGCGATACGTATAGCAGCAGACGAGTGCCGGTTGAGCGAAGGCTCAGCCGGCACTCGCATTTTCGGAAGGAGTTCCAAAATCGCCGAAGCGCACCAACAATCCTGGCCATCCAACTCGGCCACCACGATGGCCGACTGAGCCCCGAGACCGAACAACTTCGAGCGACCCAAGCGCCACGAGACTTCGAGCCGGCCAGTCCCCCCAACGCACGGGCCGGCAATCCGACCAGCGCGCCGACCTCAGGACCTCCAACTCAACCGCGCCGGCAGACACGCGAACGCCCGTGGACCAACTCCACCTAGCTAATGCGGCCACCGCACGTCACCGAAAGGGCACAAACATGGGAACGTTCCAGAATTTCCGGATCCGCATTGATGTCGAGCAGACCAAGCGGACGCGCTCTACAACCTGCTCAACAAACTCCTACGCACCTCAGCCTCGTATGAGATCCCGCAATGCCAAACCATCACTGACCGGAAAATCAGCGGGCACCCACCAATCGCCGACGTCAAGCTTCGAGATCCAGAGCAAGCATTTCCGCCGAGACGAGCCGCAATGCCCGCAGCATCCTGCGGTAACAACAATCAACGAGAGGCTTGACACCATACGACCAAAACGGGTGGATAAACAGCCACAGTCGATAAGTCTCACGACCGTCTGCGGCAGTGATAGCGCCAAGGACCCCCGATACCAATCATGCTGGAATCCTGAAAGGACGCCAGATCCATGTTCGCCCCGCCCCCGTACCGCAGCCGGTTCCTCACCGCCCGGTGGCCGGCAGCCTGCCGGCCGCGTCACGCCGCGCCGACTGCCCGGCTCCACCAACATGTTGGGTCGCCGATGAACGTCTCAGCCGCCCCGGAGTGGCGGCCAGACCCGCTCCTGAGCATCGACGACGTCGCCGCCTGGCTGGGCAAGCCCAAGAACACCCTCTACGCCTGGCACAGCCGCGGTAAGGGACCCCGCGCCATCCGCGTCGGCAACACCCTTCGCTACCGGCGCAGCGAAGTCGAACGCTGGCTCGACGACCACACCGACGCGGAGCGCTGACCCCATGGCCCGACCTGAACTACCCATCGGCACCTGGGGCAAGATCCGCGCTCAGAAGCTGGGGCCCAATCGGTTCCGCGCCCGAGCGCGGTTTCGCGACTACGACGGCAAGACCCGCGACATCGAGGCCACCGGCACCACCGGCCCGGCCGCGGAACGGGCGCTGAAGGTCAAGCTACGTGACCGCACCACCCCCAACGACGACGAGATCACCCGGGAGACCCGCGTCAGCAGACTCGCCGACCTGTGGATCGAAGAGATCACCACCGAGGAGCGGATCGCAGCACAGACCATCCAGCGATATGAGACCAGCACTCGCAACGCGATCCTGCCCGCCCTGGGGAACCTCCGAATCAGAGAAGCCACCGTCGGGCGCCTGGATCGGTTCCTGCGCGACATCGCCAAAGACCGCCCCTCGGCAGCCAAGGGCGCGAAAGTTGTCCTGAGTCAGATGTTCGCCCTGGCCGTTCGCCACGGCGCGATCCCCACCAACCCCGTACGCGACACCGGCCGGCTCCGTAAACCCCGCCGCACGGTCGTCGCCCTCACCGACGAGAATCTCCAGGCCGTCCGCACGGCTATCCGTGACTGGCAGCGACCGATCCCCGGCAAGCCCGGACCACGGCACAGCGGCGACCTGGCGGACGTCGTCGACCTGATGCTCGCCACCGGCGCCCGCATCGGCGAGATCCTTGCCCTGCGATGGGAGGACCTCGACCTCGCCGCCGAACGCCCCACCCTGACGATCTGCGGCACGCTCGTCTTCGTCAAAGGCCAGGGCTTCTTCCGCCAACCCTGGACCAAGAGCGACGCCGGCTGGCGAATGGTCGTGCTGCCCCGGTTCGCCGTCGGCATGATCATGGCCCGCAAGCTCGTCGCCGCCGACAACCCCCACGACGCAATCTTCGCCTCCCGACGCGGCACCTGGCTCTCGCCCAACAACGTCCGCCGCCAGTGGCGTGAGGCTCGCTCCGACACCGACCTCGCCTGGGTCACCCCTCACACCTTCCGCAAGACCGTCGCCACCCTCATCAAGGAAGAGACCGACACGAAAAGCGCCGCAGCACAGCTGGGACACTCCAGCGAGGAGGTCACCGCCACGTACTACATCGCCAAGCCCGCCCAAGCCCCGGACGTCTCGGACATCCTCGAGCGACTCGGTGCAGACCGCGGGCGACGTCCCACACACGCATTGCCCAACGATGCGCAGGGATGACGAACCTGGTCGCCGACTCCGGTAAATGGGGGGTTTTCGGGGGGCGGTTCAAAACCCCATAGACAAACTTAAAGCCCTGACCAGCGTTTCCGCTGGTCAGGGCTTCTTCTCTGTCGGGACGGCCGGATTCGAACC
>NZ_JBEZGJ010000194.1:0-12994 GCF_040649965.1 Micromonospora sp. NPDC048843 | reverse complement strand
GGCGGGTGTGCCAGGTCACCGCCGCCGGGTCGGTGAGCGAGGCGACCTGGTCGATCACCACCCGCAGTCTGGCCCTGTCGTCCGGGGCCCCCCGCCACAGCGGGGCGAAGATCGGGTCGAGCCCTTCCGGGGCACGCCGGACCAGCGCGGCCACCAACTCCGCCAGCATCGTCCGCTGCCGCTCGTAGCGGCCCCGGAAGCCACTGCGACGCATCACGTACCGCAGCGCGATGCCCTTGAGCAGCGCGCACTGTGCCCGCACCAGGCGGGGCACCACCAGATCGGCGGCGTAGCGGCGGTGTGGGCCCGGACCGAAGCGCTCCTCCGTCGCCGCCACCGCCGCGGACACGAACAGCCCGGTCACCCCGCTGGTGGTGGCCTTCAACGCGACCTGCGCGCGATGGCTGCCGTCGTACCCGCTCAACGGGGCGAGCAGCGGACCGGCCAGCAGATCGACGAGCACCTCGGCCAGGTCGGCCGCCGACTCCCCGGAGTAGACGGCCGCCACGTCGGCGCAGAGCGCGGCCCGCTCGTCGGCGTCGGTGAGCAGCGGGTGCAACGTGACGTAACCACCGTGGATGCCGTCCTCCACGTCGTGCACCGAGTACGCGACGTCGTCGGCCCAGTCCATCACCTGGGCCTCCAGGCAGCGCCGGTCACCGGGCGCGCCGACGCGGATCCAGTCGAAGACGGCCGTGTCGTCGGCGTACACCCCGAACTTGCGCTCCCCCGCCCGGCGCGGCCAGGGGTACTTGCCGATCGCGTCCAGCGACGCCCGGGTCAGGTTCAGCCCGGCGGACGAGCCGTCCGGGGCGAGCACCTTCGCCTCCAGGCGGGTCAACACCCGCAGGGTCTGCGCGTTGCCCTCGAAGCCGCCGCACGGCGTGGCGAGCAGATCCAGCGCGGCCTCGCCGTTGTGCCCGAACGGCGGGTGCCCGAGGTCGTGCGCGAGCCCCGCGACGTCCACCACGTCCGGGTCGCAGCCCAGCCGGGCACCCATCTCCCGGGCGATCTGGGCCACCTCCAACGAGTGGGTCAGCCGCGTACGCAGGAAGTCGTCAGTGCCGGCGGTGTGCACCTGGGTCTTGGTGGCCAGCCGGCGAAACGCCGCCGAGTGCAGCACCCGGGCCCGGTCGCGCTCGTACGGCGACCGGCGATGTCCGGTGTCCTTGGGCGGCTCCTCGACCAACCGCGCGTCCGCCGCCCCCGGCTCACTTTTCACGCAGTACGCAGAACTCGTTGCCCTCGGGGTCGGCCAGCACCGTCCACTCGACGTCGCCCTGACCGATGTCGACGTGCCGGGCACCCATGTCGACCAGGCGCTCGACCTCGGCCTCCTGATTGGCGGGGCGCAGGTCGAGGTGCAGCCGGTTCTTGCGCTCCTTGCCCTCGGCCACCGGGCCGAAGAACAGGGCGGGCACCTGGTCCGGGGACTGGCGGATCTCCACGCCGCTCGGAGTCTCGGTGACGACCTGATAGCCGAGCGCCTCGGCCCACCAACGGGCCAGCCGGGCCGGATCGCGGGCGTCGACAGTCAGGCTCTCCCAGACACTGGTCATGCAGTCACCTCTTCCCGTTCGACGCGGCGCCCAATCGGCCGTGTGCGAGCGAGCCAAGATTACGCCCGCCACCACTGCTCGACAGGCTCACGACGCATCGACGAACTGCACACAACCACCGATTGGCCCCCAGTTGCCGACCGATCGCCGAGGGTTACGGGCTCGCGGCCGGAAGTCGCCACCGGTAGCGTTCCCAGCGCGGAAAGTAACCATCCGACTGACACGCAGAGCCGACCGGTGAGGGGTATCGCTCGTGGACGCAGACACGGTGATGGGAACGGAGCTTCGTGGGCTGCGCCAACGCCGACCCGACATCGCCGGCACGGTGCTCGCGGGCACCGACGGCCTGCTCATCTCCAGCGACCTACCCAGCACCGACGCCACCCATCTCGCCGCGCTGGCCGCCGCGAGTTTCGGGCTCGGGCACCGGGTGGCCGACACCGTCCGGCAGGGTGAGTTCCGGGAGTCGGTCGTGTGCACCACGGCAGGCTGCGTGGTCACCTATCCGGCCGGGCGCAGCGCCCTGCTGACCCTCGTCACCATGTCGGCGGCGGGTGACCTGGAGGCGCTGCACGAGGAGGCGCGGGCGGTGGCCCGTCGGGCGGGGTCGTTCCTGGACGTTCGCGGCGGCGGCATCGGCGCCACGGCTGTTCCGGACGCGCACGCGCCACTCGCCGTGCGTACCCCGATGGCGACACTGCCGACGCAGTTGGGCCGCCCGGTCCGGCCGACCTGGCGTCGTCCGCCGATCTGAGCGCCGGCGGCGGCCGGGTGACCAGCCGCCGCCGACGTGCGTCAGCGGCTGTCCGACCCGCCGGTCTCCACCACCGCCCGGCCGGCCTCCAGCCGGGCCACCGGCACCCGGAACGGCGAACAGGACACGTAGTCCAGGCCGACCTCGTGGAAGAAGTGCACCGAGTCCGGGTCACCGCCGTGCTCACCGCAGACACCGAGCTTCAGCCCGGGGCGGGCGGCCCGGCCCTCCTCGGCGGCGATCCGCACCAGCCGACCGACGCCGTCGCGGTCGATCGACTCGAACGGCGAGATGCCGAAGATGCCCAACTCCAGGTAGCGCCAGAAGAACGCGCCCTCGACGTCGTCGCGGGAGAAGCCCCAGCCCATCTGGGTCAGGTCGTTGGTGCCGAAGGAGAAGAACTCGGCCGCCTCGGCGATCTGCCCAGCGGTCAGCGCCGCTCGGGGCACCTCGATCATGGTGCCGATCAGCACCTCGACGCCGCTGTCCCCGACCACCTCGGCGATGATCTTCTCGGCCTCGGCGCGGACCGTCTCCAGCTCCTGGACCGCCCCGACCAGCGGCACCATGATCTCCGGCTTGGCCACGCCCCCGTTGCGGGCGCAACTGACAGCCGCCTCGGCGATGGCCCTGACCTGCATCGCGAACAGGCCGGGGATGACCAGGCCGAGGCGTACGCCCCGAAGCCCGAGCATCGGGTTCTCCTCGTGCATCCGCCGGACGGCGGCGAGCAGCGCCTCCTCCTTGGCCACGTCCTCGCCGCGTTCCTGGGCGACAGCCACGTTGACGGCGAGCTGCTCCAACGGCGGCAGGAACTCGTGCAGCGGCGGGTCGATGAGCCGGACGGTGACAGGCTGGCCGTCCATCTCGCGGAAGATCTCCTCGAAGTCGGCCCGCTGCAACGGCAGCAGCGCCGCCAGCGCCGCCTCCCGCTCGCCCGGGGCCCGGGCCAGGATCAGCCGCTCGACCAGCTCCCGCCGGTCGCCGAGGAACATGTGCTCGGTGCGGCACAGCCCGATGCCCTCGGCGCCGAAGCGCCGGGCCCGAGCGGCGTCCGCGCCGGTGTCGGCGTTCGTGCGGACCGCGAGCCGCCGCTTCCCGTCGGCGTGCGTCATGATCCGGTGTACGGCTCGGACCAGCGCGTTGTCGATGTGCTCGGGGTCGAGGCTGCCCTCGAAGTACTGCACGACCTCTGAGGGCATGACCGGCACCTCGCCGAGGTAGACCTTGCCGGTGGTGCCGTCGATGGACACCACGTCGCCCTCGGTGACGGTGTGCCCGGCCACTGTGAAGCGCTTCGCCGGGACGTTCACCTCGATCTCGTCGGCGCCGGAGACGCAGGTCTTGCCCATGCCCCGGGCCACCACAGCGGCGTGGCTGGTCTTGCCGCCGCGTGAGGTGAGGATGCCCTGCGCGGCGATCATGCCGTTCAGGTCGTCCGGGTTGGTCTCCCGGCGCACCAGGATCACCGACTTACCCTCGGCGGCCAGCTCGACGGCTCGGGCGGAGGTGAAGACCACAGTGCCGGACGCCGCGCCGGGCGATGCGCCGATGCCCTTGGCGACCGGTTGGAACTCGTGGTCGAGCTGGAAGCGCGGGAACATCAGCTGGGCCAGTTGCGCGCCGTTGACCCGGTGTAGCGCCTCGTCCAGGTCGATCAGGCCCTCGTCGACCAGTTGCCCGGCGATGACGAACGCGGCGGCGGCGGTGCGCTTGCCCACCCGGGTCTGCAACATCCACAGCTTGCCGCGTTCGATGGTGAATTCGATGTCGCAGAGGTCCTTGTAGTGCTCCTCCAGCCGGGCCATGATGCCGAGCAGCTCGTCGTAGGAGGCCTTGTCGAGCTGCTCCAACTCCTGCAACGGCACTGTGTTGCGGATGCCGGCGACCACGTCCTCACCCTGGGCGTTGGCCAGGTAGTCGCCGTAGATGCCCTGCGCGCCGCTGGCCGGGTCACGGGTGAACGCGACACCGGTGCCGGAATCCGGGCCGAGGTTGCCGAAGACCATTGTCACCACGTTGACAGCGGTGCCCAGGTCGGCCGGGATGCGCTCCTGGCGGCGGTAGAGCACCGCGCGCTCGGCGTTCCACGACTCGAAGACCGCCCGGATGGCCAGGTCGAGCTGTTCGCGTGGCTGCTGCGGGAACTCCCGGCCGGTGTGCTTCAAGAAGATCTTCTTGTACGCGTCGACCAGCCCACGCAGGTCGTCGGCGTCCAGATCCAGGTCGTTGTGGGTGCCCTTGGCGCGCTTGGCCTCGTCGAGCGCGTGCTCGAACTCCTCGCCCGGCACCTCGCAGACGGTCTTGCCGAACATCTGGATGAGTCGCCGGTAGGAGTCCCAGGCGAACCTGTCGTTCTGTCCCGCCTGCGCGGAGAGCCCGACCACGCTCTGGTCGTTGAGACCGACGTTGAGGACGGTCTCCATCATGCCGGGCATGGAGAACTTGGCACCGGAGCGGACGGAGACCAGCAGTGGGTCCTGCGGGTCACCGAGGCGCTTGCCCATCGTGCGCTCCAGCGATTCCAGGTGCGCCTCGATCTGACCGGCGAGCCCGTCCGGTTCCCGTCCCGTCGCGAGGTACGCCTGGCACGCCTCGGTGGTGATGGTGAAGCCGGGCGGGACGGGCAGGCCCAGGTTGGTCATCTCGGCGAGGTTTGCCCCCTTGCCGCCGAGCAGCTCCTTGAGTTCCTTGTTGCCTTCGGAGAAGTCGTAGACGTACTTGTGATCGACGGTCTCTTGCGCTGCCACCAGAGCCTCCACAACACACGCGCCGGATTGACACTTAACGAAGGTTCAGTTTTCTTCTTCCCCGGGACGGACCGCCGGTAATCCCGGGGTCGACGTCGATCGGTGGGCGAAGGTTAAGCGAACATCGAGTGACCTGGGACCGTTCGGTGACAATTGGCACAGCCATCACGACTATCCGTGTTCGTACCGGTTTTTGGGAACGCTTCCATGCGCACCATCACGCATCCCGGCCGAGCGTCGTACGCTTGACGCCACGCCAGCCGGTGAACCTCACTTTTGCCATAACCGACGCGAATACACCCCCCGGAGTCGCCGCCGTGTCGACCACCTCCTCCCCCGGCCCCACCGCCGTCCCCACGCCGCTCTCAGCAGGTGAACCGGACGCGGCCACGCTGGCCCGCGCGGCCGAGCAGACAGCGGGCACCCTGCTCGCCCCGGCGGCCCCGCACCGGCTGGCCGACGTCGTGCCCGCCCCCCACCAGGTCCAGCCGGACCCGACCGCCGACTGGGCGCTCCCGGCCGACGCGGTCGTCGTGGCCAGCGCCGACCCCGCCGCGTTGGCTGTCGCCGAGCAGCTCGCCCAGCTCCTGCGTCCGGCCACCGGCTACCCGCTGCCGGTCACCGACGCCACCACGCCGGAGCCCGCCGGTGGCATCGCGCTCGTGCTCGACGGCAGCGCCGACCTCGGCGCGGAGGGCTACAGCGCCGACCTCGGCGCGGAGGGCTACAGCGCCGACCTCGGCGCGGAGGGCTACAGCGCCGACCTCGGCGCGGAGGGCTACCGCCTCGACATCGCCACCGACGGAGTACGCGTCACCGCCACCACCGCCGCGGGCCTCTTCTACGGCGTACAGACGCTGCGCCAACTGTTGCCAGCGGGGATCGAGAGCCCCAGCCCGGTCACCGAACGCTGGGCGCTGCCCGGCGGGACCATCACCGACGCACCCCGGTTCCCCTACCGGGGCGCGATGCTCGACGTCGCGCGGCACTTCTTCGCCGTCGAGGACGTGCTCCGGGTGGTCGACCACCTGGCCCGCTACAAGCTCAACCACCTGCACCTGCACCTCACCGACGACCAGGGTTGGCGGATCGCCGTCGAATCCTGGCCGAGGCTGACCACCATCGGCGGGACGACCGAGGTCGGCGGTGGCCCCGGCGGGCACTACACGAAGGCCGACTACCAGCGGATCGTCGCCTACGCGGCAGCCCGCCACATCACAGTCGTTCCGGAGATCGACCTCCCCGGGCACACCAACTCGGCGCTGGTCGCGTACCCGGAGCTGGCGCCGGACAAGATCGCCCCGCCGCCGTACACCGGCACCGAGGTCGGCTTCAGCTACGTCGACCCGGCCGACGAGCGGACGTACGACTTCGTCGCCGACGTGTTGGGCGAGGTTGCCGCGCTCACCCCCGGCCCCTGGCTGCACATCGGCGGCGACGAGGCGTTCAAGGTGAAGGGCGAGGTCTACACCGGTTTCGTCGAGCGGGTCCAGCGCATCGTGGCCGACCTCGGCAAGACCGTCGTCGGCTGGCACCAGCTCGCGCCGGCCGCCCACCTCGACGGGCGGGTCCTGCAGTGGTGGGGCACGAGCGGCGAAGACCACACCACCGCCGAAGCGGTACGCAGGGGCGCTCGGCTGATCGTCTCCCCCGGCAACCACGCCTACCTGGACATGAAGTACGCCCCGGACACCCCGATCGGGCACGACTGGGCCGGCCTCATCGACGTGCGGAAGGCGTACGACTGGGATCCGGGTACGCACGTAGTCGGCGTACCCGCCGAAGCGGTTCTCGGTGTGGAGGCCCCACTCTGGACCGAATCGGTCACCTCGCTGGCCGACATCGAACTGCTGCTCCTGCCCCGCCTCCCGGCCATCGCCGAGTTGGGCTGGTCACCCCGGGCGAGCCACGACTGGGCCGGCTTCCGCGACCGCCTGGCCGGCCAGGGCCCACGCTGGACGACGGCCGGGATCACCTTCCACCGCGCGCCCGAGATCCCCTGGCCCACGAGGCCGGCACTTCCCGCACCGCGCGGCGCGACCAGCGGGACGACGTCCGATCGCTAGCGACACCGGCAGCGCAAGCTCATGGTTGGACCAGGCCGAGACGGCGAGCCGCCAGGTCGCGAACCACTGACGGGTCTACGCCCAGCTCAGTGAGCAACCGCCGGGCCTCCTCGTCCGGGTCGGTCAGCGCAGCGTGCAGCAGGTGGATGCTGCCGGCCGGCAGTCGGGCGCCGAGGGTGCTCAGCTCACGCGCACGCTCGGCGATCCGGGCCGCCGCCACTGTCCACGGCGGGTTGGTCCGGTCGGTGCGCCAGGCCCGCTTGGGTCGCGGCCCGGCGAACTCCCCGCCGTATCTCGCCGCCGCCACGACGAGACCTGCTTCCTGCCGCCTGAGCCCGACATGATCGAGCAGGGCTTCGTTCCCGCTGCCGGAGGGTCCTGCGGGACGCAGCTCCCCCGCGCGCATCTCTTCCTCCAGCACCAACACCGCCAGGATCAGATGGGCCGGCGAGGTGCGGTCGTGTCCGACACGTACCGTCTCGGCCACCGCCTCCAACTCCAACCAGCCAAGCGCGGGCGTGGTCTGGCTGAACAACCGGCTGGCCGAGGAGATCAGGCGCGTCGCCAGCCGCCCGCTCCGCACGGCCCCGGCGCCGGGCCCGGTGAGCACCCCGAGCTGCCGCAGTGGTGCGGCCAACCCCAACCACGGCGGCTCCTGGTCACCCCGGGGCCAGATTTGCGCCACCGCGTCGTCGAGCCGACCAGGGATCAGACGATCCAGGTCGACGTAACGTTGGGCCCGGTCACCAGGCCCCTCCAGAAGCGTCTCCAGCAGGTGATCGCTGCCCACCCACCGAGCCTGACGGTGTAGGGCCAGTTGAGCGGCCATCCGTAGCACGGACTCTGCCTCGAGCTCCCACCCGACTGCTCGGGCGAGTCGGTCAACGGCCGGACCCGGCCACCCGAATGAGCGCCAGTACGCCTCGCGCTGCGCTCGAACCAGCTCGAACGTGACCTCGACCGACAGCCCGAACACGTCGTCCGTGGCATCCGAGGCTGCCGGCTCCCGCGGTTGTGCCCGTACCGGAACCGCCGGGCGCAGCCGCGGATACCGACCCAACAGCGCGAAGAGGAGGTCGTCGGTGCCGATGCTGACCTGCTTGAGCCGGGCAGCCTCGTCTGCGGCACGGCGTAGCACCGCGTAGAGGCCACCGCCGATCGTGACGGACACGATCCCCCCCGTCCCCCGCACCCTGATCAAGTGCCTGGTTGGCTGGCCGACCGTGGCTAGATACCCGTCATCTTCAACGGGTTGTACGTGACCCGATGCTGCGGAGAGTAACGGTGCGTCCCGCGATAGACCTTGGGCTTGCGGTGTGCAGCGTAGCCCCCACCGCCAGCCCGATAACTCTTCTTCGCGGTGCGGGCCGCGTAGTAGGCCCGACCCCCGTACTCCGCCGCCTGCTTGGACCAATGGTTGGAGGGCAGCCAACCCAGGAGCTTGCTGTAGACGCTCTTGTCGTAGACCTCCGAGGCGCCCTCGACGGCTCCGTTGAGCCCTGCGCGTACCCAGGGGGGCAGCAGTCGCATGGCGAGACTCGTTGACCCGTGACTGCGCAGTTCCCGGCCGTGAGTGGGCTCGTAGTCCGCGTCCTGGCTGGACTTTCCCTTGGCACGATGCTTGCCCCCGCAGTTGTGAACGAGGACCGGGTCGTCGCCTGCTCGTACGAGGTAGGTGTGGATGTCGTCGACAGTGAGGTTGTGGACGGTCGCGACAGCACCGTACGCGACGACCGCGATCACACTGACCCGAACTCCGTCGGGATTCAACAACACGTCGCCTGGCCGCAGGGCCTCCGCGCTCAGCCATTCCCGCCGGTTGTCGGCCCAGAACGGGTGCCCGTCGGTGGCGGTCAGGGTGCCGTCGGCCCTGCTGTCCCGGTCCGAGTCGACGCTGATCTCGACGAGCTGCTTGTCTCCGACACCGGTGATCAATGCGGTGACCGGGCGGGCCCCCTCCTCGCCGGTCTCCGGGTCCACGGCCCGCACCACGTCATCGATCGCGATCTTCTCGATGGCCTTGTACGTACCATCCGCCATCAGCACGGAGGTGCCTGGCAGGAAGCTGTTGGGGGTCAGACAGCTGTCGAGGGGGTCCGGCCTGTTCTTGGCGGCGTTCTTCACCGCGCCGGCACCTCGCGCGGCGGTCTTGGCCTGCCGGACTCCCGGGACCATCGAGGCGATGCCCATGGCACAGCCCGCGGTGTCCCCGCCCGCGCAGGTCTTGGCGGTGTCGATCGCCCCCGCCACCGCGGCCACCGCACCGGCGGCGACCGCCACCACCTGCGCCGGTGGTGGCAGCACGGCGGCCACCATCGCCACCGTGCTGGCGACCGTCGAGATGGTGCCCGCGTTGTTGACCACGGCCCTGGCCGCCGACTTGGTGGCGCTGGCCACCGCGTTTCCGGCCCGGCTCGCCGCGTTCTTGATCTTGCCGAAGAAGAGGCCGTCCGGGTCGGCGAACGTGACCGGGTTGTTGTTGGCGTACGCGTACGGGTGCAGGCGCTGCGGGTCGTACTCGTCCGTCTCCGGATCCACCGAGATGAACGCGCCGAGCGCCGCGTCGTAGAACCGGGCGCCGAGCAGCGACAGCCCGGTCGGGTCGCTGATACCGCCGACGAAGCCACGCTGTCCCGAGGGCCACGTGCCACCAACGCCGCCGGAACGCGAGTTGCCGTACGGGTCGGAGTATCTGATCGTGTCGACCCGGGTGACCGAGTTGACCGCCCAGTTCGCCGAGTCGTGCTGGTCGGATGCCAGCCAGACGACGTCCTTTGAACCGGTGGCAGTGGACGACGTGCGGGAGGCGACAGTGTCACCAGCGTGGTCGTAGTAGCGGGTCGCCGTCTTGTCCTGCCCCGCGACGCTCAGCTCGTGCCCGGCGACGAACACCGTGGCCTGGCCGTTCGGATCGATCCGGGCGATCCGGTTGCCGTCGACGTCGTAGACCATCCGCGTGGTGCCGGCGGGTCCGGTGATTTCGGTGAGCTTGCCCTGCGGGCTCCAGTCGAGGGTCTCGCTGACCCCGTCGACCCGTCGGTAGGTGAGGTTGCCGGTGTCGTCCCAGTCGTAATGATCGACCCGCTCGCCAGTTGTCACAGTCCGCACTGCCTGCGGCTTGTCGGCGCCCTCCTGGCCGTAGCCGTAGCTTGAGGTCACGCCGGTGCGCTTGTCGGTCACCGCGCTCCGGGAGCCCGACTTGTGGTACTCGTACGACTTCCAGTACGGGGAGACGCCGCCCACGTCCCCGGCCGTCACCCCGTCCGCGCAGGTGGGAAGCGCCTGCGTCCACGCCTGAGTGAGTCGCCGCAGGTAGTCGTACTTCATGCACTGGACGTCGCTGTCGGCGGGCCGCGGGTTGTCAGCGTTGTCCAGCGGCCGGTTGGCCATCGACAGCACGTTGCCCGCCGGGTCGTAGCGGTAGCTGAGCGCGGCGACGTTGGTCACCGTGGCGTCGCGGTCGAAATAGAACTCTTGGAGCCGACGGGTGACGTCGTCGTAGACGTACGTCTGGTAGGCCTGCGGCTTGTTGTCGACGCCGAGCTTGCGGCTCAGCACCTCGCCGTAGGGCGAGAAGGTGGCGGTGTCGACGTAGACGGTGTTCGTCCCCGACGGGTACGAGGTGCCGACCAGTCGGGTCACGTTGCCCAGGTCGTCGTAGGTGTGGGCGATCGTCTCCCGCTCGAGCGCGCCGACCTTCGGAACGTTCATCCGGTCGGGTGAGCCGTCGGCCTTGTACGTGTAGGTGGAGACATAGGTGCCGGCGGCACCCTCCAGGCCGGGCATGGCCGGCACCACCGACTCCTCGTCGGCGACCTGGTACGCGCTGCTGTAGGCGAACACCTCGCGGGTGAACTGATGCCCGCCGACGATCGAGCGCTGCTTGGTCAGGTGCCCCTTCGCGACTGTGTCGTACGTCCAGTCGGCGGTCAGCTGACCGTTGACCCGACGGAGCTTTTGCCGCCCCAGGGCGTCGTACTCGGTGGAGACCACCTCGTCCAACGTGTTGGTGGACGACGTCACGTCGTCCGCGTTGTCGTAGGTGAGGGTGGTTTCCCCCTTGTCCGGGTCGGTGGTCTTCACCTCCCGGCCGCGCAGGTCGTACTCGTAGCGCCAGACCTTCCCCGCCGAATTCGTCACGCTCGCCAGGTCGCCACGCGGGGTGTAGGTGTAGGTCGTGGCGTCGAAGCCACCGCTCGGGGTCGCGCCGTGATACTGCCGCAGCTCGGTCGTTTTGTCGTCGACGTCGCTGATCGTGACGGTGGCGGTGCCACCCTGCGGCGGGGTGACGGCGACCTGCCAGCCATCGGGGTTGCCGCCGTAGGTGGTGGCTGTCGCCCACAACTGGCCGCTGCTCGACCAGGTGCCCTCGTTGATCACCCGACCCAGCGCGTCGTGACTGAACACGGTCCGCACGCGATCCCCGCCGAGAGTGGGCAGCATGAAGACGGTGGAGGGCGCTCCCGTGATGTGGTTGGGGCCGGACTTGTACGCCTCCAGGCCCCGGTCGTTGTAGCCGGTCGATTCCACCAGGCGCTGCCCGCCCTGGGCGTCCTCCTGCGTCTGCACGGACCGGTAGAGCGAGTCGAAGAGACCAACCTCGGTGAGGTACGTGCCGTTGGGTCCGAGTCGCTTGGTGGTGACCGCCAGCGGCCCGTCGTTGCGGACCACGTACCCGAACTCCATGTTCGGGGTCTGGGTCAGCTCAGCGCGGCCTGGGAGCCACACCTTGGCCAACCGGCCGAGCGGGTCATGAGCGAGGACGGTGCGCTTGTTGTTGGCGTCGACGATCACTGTCGGTTCGGCCCAGGCCGGCTGCTGGGTGGTGGTCGTCTTGTGCTGGAGTGGGTTGAGGGTGACCGTTTCGGTCACCGGCCCGGGACCAGCCGGAGTGTAGGTGGTGGTGGTCACGCCGCCCCGCGCGTCGGTAACGGTCAGCTTTCGGCCCAGCGCGTCGTAGGAACTACGGGACGTGACCGCATAACTGGGGCCGGTCCCCCAGGTGTCGAGGGTGTCCTCGCGGGTCACCAGGCCCTTGCTGGGAGCGGAGCCGTGAGTGTCCGATCCGTCGTGGTAGGTCTTCACGTCGGAGATGACGTCAGCCGGTCGGGACGGGGCGTCAGCGCAGGCCTTGGCGACCGTCTCCACCCGGGACACGGCCTCGCGGATCCACTTGTCGGTGTTCGTGACGTACGTGGTGCGGGTGCAGGTGTCATCGCCCGCCCGGCCGGTGTCGCCCAGGTCGGAGACCACCTCTGGTAGGCCGTCGGAGTTGGAGGTGGTAAGGGTTTCGGTCCGCGCCCACTTGTTCGCCGCGAGCAGCTTGCGGGTCTTCTCGACAGACGGGCGACTGAGGTACGCGCGGTCGGTGCCCCCGGTGTGGGTCCGCGCGGCCGTCTGGCGGGTCCAGTACTGCGTGGTGGACGCCTCGACGACGGTCGACCCGTCGAGGGTCGCCTCCTCGAGTGGGGAGCCGGCCAGCGCCGGGTGGTCGGTGTACCTGTTGGACTCCGAGTCAGAAACCTCGACGCTGCGCCTGGTGCCATTGGGGAGCGGCTGGTCGTGCAGGCCCCGGTAGAACCGCTTCTGGGTGGTCAGCGGTACGCCCCGACCCGGCTCACCGACCTTGGTGACCACCTGGGAGTAACCGCGCCACTGCCCGTACGTGCGGTGCTTCTTCTTGGTGAACTCGCCGTCGTCGTAGCCCCAGAGGACGGTCGTGCCACCCCCAGCGGTGCTGTACTCGTACCGCGTCGTGATCGCCGGCTGATCGGCGGTGCGGTCGATCTCGGAGATCTCGGTGACGACGTACTTGTGGAACCAGTCCCGCTTCGGATCCGTGTAGCCATCCGGGGTCCAGTACAC
>NZ_JBEZGJ010000193.1:0-13033 GCF_040649965.1 Micromonospora sp. NPDC048843 | reverse complement strand
GGCGGCCGACTCCCCCGGCTTCGCCGCCGACGTCGCCGCACGGCGTGCGGTGGCAGCGGTCGCGTTCGCCGCCGCCGGCACCGCCCCCGGTGACGCCGGCCCGGCCGAACGCGACGCCGCCGTCACCGAACTCGAACTGGCCGCGCTCGACGAGGAGCGCGTCCGGATCGCCGACGGGCGACGGATCTCCGCGCTGGCGGGCACGCCGACCGAGGGCGCGCTGGCCAGCGGCATGGCGATGCGGGTGGACGACGTCGCGGAGATCGCCGGGGTGGCCACCCTGCCGTCCGCCCGACGACGCGGGCTGGGCGCCGCGCTCACCGCCACCCTGGCCCGGGAACTGCTGGCGGCCGGCACCGAGCTGGTCTTCCTCTCCGCGGGCAGCGAGGAGATCGCGCGGGTCTACCTGCGGGTCGGCTTCCGCCGAATCGGCACCGCCTGCATCGCCGAACCCGCCGCCCTCATCCCCTGACCTGCCCCGCCCCGCTCCGCTCCCACTCCCACGCGCGTCGATCATGGAGCTGTGGTGCCGGCTTGAGGCGGATTTACCACCTTCGTCCACCAGCACAACTCCTTGATCGACCCAAGGTGTGGGGTGGGTGGGGTCAGGTCGGTGGGCGCCACTGGGCGGCGGAGGTGGCGGCGCTGGAGAGCAGGCGGGAGTTGATCGTGCCCAGTGCGGCGTCCCGGGCGCGCAGCGCCAACCGGCCCCGGGTCTGAAGCACCGCCGACATCCGCCTGGTCTGCCGGACCACAGTTGCGGCCCGGGGGCGGCGCACCCGGTCGTACGCCTGGACGGCGTCGGGCAGCCGGGCCTCCCGCAGCAGCGACGCGAGCGTGGCGGCGTCCTCGAACGCGAGGCAGGCGCCCTGCCCGAGGTGCGGCGGCATCGCATGCGCCGCGTCGCCGAGCAGCACCACCCCACCGGGCCCGACCGGAAAGCCGTACGCCCGGGGCAGCGGACGCAGCTCGCGAACCTCCTGTTGGACCAGGTCGGCCGGGTCGGTGGCGTCGAGCAGCGCGCCGACCGGCGCGGGCCAGCCCGCGTACCAACGGCGCAGCAGGGCGAGCTGGGTCTCCGGTGGTTCCGGGCGGGGGGCGCCGGCGGCGGTGGCCACCCAGTAGATGCCACCCCGGCTGGACCCACCCGAGGAGCCGCGCTCACCCAGCGACGCGGCCACGAAGCGGTAACCCGCGCCGAGAATCTCACCGGCCAACGGCTGATCGTCGGGCAGCCGCGGTGCCTGGTACCAGGGGATGACGGCCCGCCAGGCGGCGCACCCGGAGCTGACCACCCGGGACTCGGGCGCGAGTTGGCGTCGGATGCCGCTGTCAGTGCCGTCGGCGGCCACCACCAGATCGGCCTCGATGGTGTGCCGCCCGTCGCTGACTCCCGGCCGCTCGCCCGGCTCGACGCGAACGTGGCGCACTGTCACCCCGGTGCGTAACTCGACCCGCTCGCCGAGACCGGCGATCAGCGCGTCGTGCAGATCCTCCCGGTGCACCACCACCGGCATGCGGTCGGCCGGGATGGGCCGGGGCTGCACGAGCCAGTGCCCGTCCGGGCGACGGACCCCGCCGTCGGGCAACGGGGTGGCGATGGCGGCCAGACCGGCGCCGAGGCCGAGGGCCTGGAGCGCGCGGACACCGTTGGGCCAGAGCACCACAGCGGTCGGCTCGGGACGCACCCGTTCGGCGCGTTCCAACACTGTGACCTGCCAGCCGGAACGGGCCAGCGCGCCGGCCACCGCGAGGCCACCGACCCCTGCGCCGACCACCACCGCGCTTCGCATCGGTGCCGCTCAGCTGTCCCGGTCGGCGGGACGCGCGCCCGTGGCGTCGGCCCGGTCGGTGCGATCGGCGGACGGTTCGTCAACCGGCTCGTCGTCGTTCGACGTGAGGTCGGCGGCTGCCGTGTCGTCGGACGGCTGGCCATCAGCCGGCCGGGAGTCGTCGTCGTTCGCCGGCGGCACATCGCCGGTCTCCTGCCAGGCGGCGTACTGCTCCTCGCTCACCACCCGGTAGCCCTCCGGCGCGGCGGCCCGCGTGGGAGTCTCCCGCTCGGAGAGGTCGACCTGGGACAGGTCGGACGTGGGGGGCGGGGTCGTCGTCGCCGGGCCGAGCGGGATCAGGTAGTCCCGAGGGCCACGCACCCGGACGAAGTAGATGAGGGCGCCGAGGAAGACCAGGGCGGCGGTCCAGACGTTGAGCCGGACGCCGAGGATCTGGTTGGCCTCGTCGGTGCGCATCAGCTCGATCCAGAACCGGCCGACGGTGTAACCCATCACGTACAGCGCGAACGCCCGCCCCCGGCCCAGCTTGAGCCTGCGGTCGAGGAGGAGGACCAGAGCTACGACGCCGAGGTTCCACAGCGCCTCGTAGAGGAAGGTCGGTTGGTAGAGACCCGGTTCGAGGATCGGCTGCCCGGCGTCGTCGCGCAGCGCGTGCCCGGGGTTGTCCGGGTCCATCCGGTGGATCTCCAGACCCCATGGCAGGGTCGTCCGGCCACCGAACAGCTCGTTGTTGAACCAGTTGCCGATCCGGCCGACGGCCTGGGCCAGCGGCAGCCCGGGGGCCAGCGCGTCGGCCACCACGCCGAACGGAATGCCGAGCTGTCGGGCCGCGATCCAGGCACCGACCGCGCCACCGGCGACCGCGCCCCAGATGCCGAGACCGCCCTCCCAGATGGCGAACGCCTTCATCGGGTCGCCACCGGCCCCGAAGTACTTCTCGGGTGAGGTGATCACGTGGTAGATCCTGGCGCCGATGATGCCGGCGGGCACCGCCCAGACGGCGATGTCAAGCACCGCGCCGGGCGCGACGCCGCGCTGCCGCAGCCGGCGCTCCGTCACCCAGCAGGCCAGCACGATGCCGGCGATGATGCAGAGCGCGTAGGCCCGGATCGGCACCGGCCCGAGCTGCCAGACCGCGGTGCTGGGGCTGGGCAGGGCCGCCTGGGGGGAGAGCGAGGCGAGGGTCACGGGTGCACACGCTACCGCTGCACACCCCCGCAGCGGCACCCCGGGCCGCTGGAGGGCGCATCCCGGTGACTTCTGGTTTGCGCCGCCGTAGGCTCTTTGTCCATGAGCGCGCTCACCTGGGCGGTCGCCGCGGTCGTCACCGACGACACCGGTCGGGTGCTGCTCTGCCAGCAGGGTCGGGGGGTCCGCCGCTACGCGTTACCCGGCGGACGGCTGCGCCCGGCCGAGGACCCGGTGCGGGCGGCGCTACGGGACATTCGCGCGGAGACCGGCTGGGACATCGAGCTGATCGACCTGGTCGGGGTCTACCGCCTGAGCGTCCCCCCGGGAGATGCCGCCGCCGGACGCGCCGGGCCGGCGCCGGACGTCCTCGTGCACGTGTTCCGGGCCCGCACGGCCGGGGTCCGACCCGCCAGCGACCCACCGCCGGACTGCCGGTTGTCCTGGTACTCCCCCGAGGCGCTGCCCGAGGTGGTCACCCCGCTCACCCGGGCCGCCGTCAGCGACGTGACCGCCGGCCGCTCCGGCGTGCTCCGCGACGTCCCCTGCGCGCCCGGCACCGTCGCCTCCGCGCCGATGCCGGCGGCTCGCCCGGCCGAGGACGGCCGCCCGACGATCGGCCAGGACGCGCAGCCGCCGGGGACCGGCCAGGACGCGCAGCCGGGGGCGGGGCAGCCACCGGAGCAACGCGGCGAGGCCCCGGACCGGTCCCTGCACCCCTGACAAGCCGCAACCGTCCCGAGGTCCGCCGCGTGGTCGCGAGCAGCCTCGCTTGGCGCGAGCGCCGAGGGTTGAGCCGGGCGAACTCAGCGGGGCCGGGCTCAGCCGGGCCGGGCTCAGCCGGGCCGGGCTCAGCGGGTGGGGTTACGGACGCCCTCGGCGAGTTCGGCGCTGAGCGTGCGCAGGGCGGCCAGCCCGTCGGCCTCGGTGGGCGCGTCGAGCACACACCGGACCAGCGCGCTGCCCACGATCACTCCATCGGCGTAACCGGCGACGGTGCCGGCCTGCGCGCCGGTACCCACACCCAGACCGACACCGATCGGCAGGTCGGTGACAGCGCGGGCCCGGGAGACCAGCGTCGGGGCGGCGTCGGAGGTACGCGCCCGGGCGCCGGTCACCCCCATCACGGCGGTCGCGTAGACGAAGCCGCGGCAGTGCTGCACAGTCATCGCCAGTCGAGCGTCGGTTGACGACGGCGAGACCAGGAACGTGCGGTCCAGCCCGTGCGCGTCCGAGGCGGCCAGCCACTCGTCGGCCTCGTCGGGGATGAGGTCCGGGGTGATCAGGCCGGTGCCGCCGGCGGAGGCCAGGTCACGGGCGAAGACGTCCACGCCGTACCGCTCGACAGGGTTCCAGTAGGTCATGGTGACCACCGGAGCGCCGGTGGCCGCCACCGCCTCGATGATGCGCATCGTGTCCGCTGTGCGTACGCCCCCGGCCAGCGCGATGTCACTGGCCCGCTGGATCACCGGCCCGTCCATCACCGGGTCGGAGTAGGGGATCTCCACCTCGATCACGTCGACGCCGGCCTCGACCATGGCGGTCATCGCGGCGATGCTGCCCTCGACGGTGGGGAAACCGGCCGGCATGCAGCCGACCAGCAGTGCCCGTCCGTCGGCGCGGGCCTTGTCGAAGGCCACCCCGATCCGGCTCATCTCACCGCTCCTTGTCGAGGATGCCGAAGTAGTCGCCGGCGGTGTGCACGTCCTTGTCGCCCCGCCCGGAGAGGTTGACCACGATGGTGGGCTCCCGGCCCAGTTCCGCGGCGAGCTTCGGAGCCAGCGTGACGGTGCCGGCGAGCGCGTGTGCGCTCTCGATCGCCGGGATGATGCCCTCGGTACGGCAGAGCAGCTCGAAGGCGGCCATCGCCTCGTCGTCGGTGACCGGCAGGTAGTTCGCCCGGCCGGTGTCGTGCAGCCACGCGTGCTCGGGCCCGACGCCCGGGTAGTCCAGGCCGGCGGAGATCGAGTGCGACTCCAGGGTCTGCCCGTCGGCGTCCTGGAGCACGAAGGTGCGGGTGCCGTGCAGCACCCCGGCGGACCCACCGGTGATGCTCGCCGCGTGCCGGCCGGTGGCCACCCCGTCGCCGCCGGCTTCGAAGCCGTACAGCCGCACTGCCTCGTCACCAACGAACGCGTGGAAGATGCCCAGCGCGTTGGAGCCGCCGCCGACGCAGGCGGTCACGGCGTCCGGCAGCCCGCCGGTGAGGTCCAGGCACTGCTGGCGGGCCTCGTCACCGATGCCCCGCACGAAGTCGCGCACCATTGCGGGGAACGGGTGCGGGCCCGCGGCGGTGCCGATCAGGTAGTGCGTCTCGTCGACGTTGGCCACCCAGTCGCGCATCGCCTCGTTCATCGCGTCCTTGAGGGTGCGCGAGCCGTTGGTGACCGGAATGACCGTCGCGCCGAGCATCCGCATCCGGGCCACGTTGAGCGCCTGCCGCTCGGTGTCGACCTGGCCCATGTAGACCACACACTCCAGGTCGAACAGGGCGGCGGCGGTCGCGGTGGCGACACCGTGCTGGCCGGCGCCGGTCTCCGCGATCACCCGGGTCTTGCCCATCCGCTTGGTGAGCAGCGCCTGGCCGAGCACGTTGCGCACCTTGTGCGCACCAGTGTGGTTGAGGTCCTCGCGCTTGAGCAGCACCCGCGCGCCGACCTTCGCGGAGAACCGCCGGGCCTCGTAGAGCAGCGAAGGCGTGCCGGCGTAGTCGCGCAACAGCGCGCCGAACTCCGCCCGGAAGGACTCGTCCGCCATCGCCGTACGCCACGCCCCGTCGAGCTCGTCCAGCGCGGCCACCAGGGCCTCGGGAACGAACCGACCGCCGAAGCGGCCGAAGTGGCCGGCGGAGTCGGGCTGCGGGCCGGCCACCGGGGCCAGCGCGTCGGCGCTCATCGGGAATCCTCTCGGTGGGACGTCAGACCGGCGCGGGTCAGCGCACCGGCCGGGGCGTTGCCGGGTGGTTGCCGGCGTTGACCAACTCGGCGACCGCCTCGCGGGGGCTCTTCTGGGTGACCAGGCCCTCGCCCACGAGGACCGCGTCGGCGCCCGCGGAGGCGTACCGGATCAGGTCGTGCGGGCCACGAACGCCGGATTCGGCGATCTTGACGACGCTGCTGGGCAGGCCCGGCGCGATCCGCTCGAACACCGACCGGTCGACCTCCAGGGTACGCAGGTCACGGGCGTTGACCCCGATCACCTGCGCGCCGGCTTCCAGCGCGCGGTCGGCCTCTTCCTCGTCGTGCACCTCGACCAGGGCGGTCATGCCCAGCGACTCGATCCGCTCCAGCAGACCCATCAGGACGTTCTGCTCGAGGGCGGCGACGATCAGCAGAACCAGGTCGGCGCCGTGCGCGCGGGCCTCGTGGATCTGATAGCTGGAGACCACGAAGTCCTTACGCAGCACCGGCACGGTGACCGCGGCACGGACGGCCGCCAGGTCGTCCAGCGAACCGCCGAACCAGCGCCCCTCGGTCAGCACGCTGATCGCCCGCGCCCCACCTGCCGCGTAGTCGACAGCGAGGTCGGCCGGATCGGCGATCTCGGCCAGCCGGCCCTTGGACGGCGACGAGCGCTTCACCTCGGCGATCACGGCCACGCCGGGCTTGCGCAGCGCCGCGTACGCGTCCATGGGCGGCGGCGCCGCCGCTGCCAGTTCACGGATCCGCTCCAGCGGAACCTGCTCCTGGCGTCGGGCGACGTCTTCACGCACGCCGGCCAGAATCTCGTCGAGCACGCTTACGGACGCTGCCTGGCCGGCCTCGTCCCCCTCCGCGTGCGCATGCTCAGCAGTCACGAACGGACTCCCCTCTCCGGGCGTCATGGGCCGATGCTAGGGGCAGCCGACCGACGCCGAATGCCGGGGGTATGGCGCTGCTCACGAAAAGGGCTGCGGCATAATGGCCGACTTGCCGTGAAGGGGTTGTCACGCAGCGCCACCTCCGGTATCGACCACCGTCACGCGGTATGGAGCCTGGCGGCCGCGGTCAGACCGGGCCGATCCATCGATCATGCCACCAGTTTCCGCTCGCCGCCTGACCGCAGCGATGCCAATCGATGCTGTGAGCAAGCTCAAGGCCGAACGGACGGTGCCTGGTCACAGCCGAGGCGAGACAGTTGACCGGGCGGTCACCGCGGCGAAACGTCGACGGGCGAGCATCGTCCTCGGGCAGACTCGATGACGCGCCTGCCCCGACCGCAGCAACTCCTCGTGCGAGGTGACCATGAGCATTTCCGAGCCGAACCCGACCATCGGACTGACCACCATCTCGCGGACGGTGGCATCGCTCGCCGTCGGAGTGGTGCACACCGTGGAACGGGCAGTGGTGGGCGAGGGACGGATGCGGACGGCACGGGGCAACGCCTGGGAAGCGGTGTGTGCCGACCGGGCCCGCGCCGACCAACGCGCCGAGCTGAACCGCCTGGTCGCCGAGCTGACCGCCGCCCGCGCCACCAGTAGCCGCGCCCAGTGGGAGCGCCAGCCGGTCGGCTGACCGCCCGCCGGCCGCCGCGTCGACTGTCCGTCGCGGCCACCGCGTCAGCCAGCCGTCGCGTCAGTCGTCCGTCGGGTCCTCGCCCCGGTCCAGCGCGTCCCACGCCTCGGTGGTCCGCCGCCCCGCCAACGGCGTCGGCGGCACGGCCGGGTCGCTCTGCGTCGGCGCGGCCTGCGGCGCGGTCCGCGCCGGACGTTCGTAGCGGGCGCCCATGGCCGGCCAGTCACCGCCACGCACCGCCGTCCACCAGCCTCCCCCGGCGGCCAGCAGGCCGCCGAGCAGGCAGAGCGCCGGCCACTGCCGGCTCGCGTCGCCACCCACGTCGGCTACCAGCCCATACCCGCCGCCGGCCGCCACGGCCAGACCGAGTACGCCGAGCAGCGCCCCGAGCACCCGACGCAGGCGGCCCCGGGTGGCCAGCACCGCGCCACCCCCGGCCAAGGTCACCAGGGCCAACGCCGGCAGCCAGGGCAGCAGACTCGCACCGCTGCGGGTGTCACGCACCGGAGGCAGCGGCGCCGGACGTACCGTCAGCTCTACCGACCAGCTACGCGTCGCGGCCCACAGCGCCAGGCCCGCGCCGGCCAGGCAGAGCAGCACGGCGTACGTCAACGCGCGCCGACCCACGACGGACCGCTTCCCGCCGCTCACGAGCGCAGCCCTCCGTTGGCGACCGCGGGGCACCACTTCGCCGCACTCCGCGCGCTCACCGTGCCGGCCGGAGGGTTTCGGCAGCCGCGATCGCGGCCAGCACGGCCGCCGCCTTGTTTCGCGTCTCCTGGTCCTCGGCGGCCGGGTCCGAGTCGGCGACCACCCCTGCCCCTGCCTGGACGTAGGCGCGGCCGTCGCGGATGAGCGCGGTCCGGATGGCGATCGCCATGTCCAGGTCGCCGCCGAAGCCGAAGTAACCGACGGTGCCGCCGTAGAGGCCACGACGGACCGGCTCCAACTCCTCGATGATCTCCATGGCGCGCACCTTGGGCGCCCCGGAGAGCGTGCCGGCCGGGAAGGTCGCGGCCAGCGCGTCGAAAGCGCTCTGGTCGTCACGCAGCGTGCCGGTGACTGTGGAGACGATGTGCATGACGTGGCTGTACCGCTCGATGGTGGCGAACTCGGGCACCTCCACGCTGCCGGGCTGACAGACCCGACCCAGGTCGTTGCGGCCGAGGTCGACCAGCATCACGTGCTCGGCTCGTTCCTTCGGGTCGGCGAGCAGCTCGGCGGCGAGCGCGGCGTCGGCGGCGGGGGTGCCACCCCGCGGCCGCGTGCCGGCGATCGGGTGCAGCAACGCCCGGCGCCGCCCGTCCGCGGCTCCGGTGACCTTCAGGTGTGCCTCCGGGGACGAGCCGACGATGTCGAACCCGTCGAAGCGCAGCAGGTACATGTACGGGCTGGGGTTGCTGGTACGCAGCACCCGGTAGACGTCCAGCGGGTCGGCGTGGGTGGTCCGCTCGAAGCGCTGGGAGAGCACGATCTGGAAGCACTCACCGGCCCTGATCGCCTCCTTGGCCGCCTCCACCGCCTTCGGATAACCACCGTCGGGCGTACGGCATTGCACCTCGCCGGCCGGCGGACGCTCGACCGTGGAGATCATCGGCGGGATGGGCCGGGACAGCGCCGTGGTCATCGCGTCCAACCGGCCCACCGCGTGGTGGTAGGCGGCGGCTACCTGCGGGGCGCGGTCCGGGGCGTCCAACGGCGGCAGCACCGCGTTGGCGACCAGGATCGCCGAGCCGTCGTAGTGGTCGAGCACCACCAGGTCGGTGGCGAGCATCATGCCCAGCTCCGGGACGCCCAGGTCGTCCTCGGTCAGCTCGGGCAACCGCTCGAAGCGCCGGATCAGGTCGTAGCCGAGGTAGCCGACCATGCCCCCGGTCAGCGGCGGCAGACCGTCGGACGGGTCACCGACCGGGCCGGCCAGCGCCGCCACCGTCTCCCGCAGCATCCGCACCGGGTCGCCCTCGGTGCTCAGCCCGGCCGGCGGCTGGCCGAGCCAGGTCGCCACGCCGTCGCGTTCGATCAGGGTCGCGCTGCTGCGTACGCCGATGAACGAGTAGCGCGACCAGGCCATGCCGGCCGAGCCGACGCCCTGCTCGGCCGATTCCAGCAGGAACGTGCCCGGTCCACCGGCCAGCTTCCGGTAGACCCCGACTGGGGTCTCCCCGTCGGCCAGCAGTCGCCGGGTGACCGGCACCACACGCCAGTCGGCGGCCAGCGCGGTGAAGGTGTCCAGGTCGGGGCTGAGGGTGCCGTCGGTCATCAGCCGACCCACCTTTCGGTAGTGACCGCGGTGCTTCGCCGGGTCGCACTGAGCGTGCTCACGGTGCCTCCGTCCCGGTGACGGGCAGCTCGGTGAAGAAGCAGGTCCGGTGCCCGGTGTGGCAGGCCGCGCCGACCTGGTCCACGCTGACCAGCAGCGCGTCCCCGTCGCAGTCCAGGGCGACCGACCGCACGTACTGGTGATGCCCGGAGGTGGCGCCCTTGACCCAGTATTCGCGGCGGCTGCGCGACCAGTAGGTGGCCCGGCCGGTGGTGAGGGTGCGGTGCAACGCCTCGTCGTCCATCCAGGCGACCATCAGCACCTCACCGGAGTCGTGCGCGCGCACCACTGCGGCGACCAGACCGTCGGCGGTGCGGCGCAGTTGGGCCGCGATGGCCGGGTCGAGCCGGGACGGGCGCGCCGGCGCGGGCAGCTCGTTCGGATCGCTGGGGACGCCGGTCACCGGCGAGTCAGGTACGGGCACAGTCACCAATTCTCCCGCACGCGGCGCGGGCACCGCCGACCGCTCCCGCCAGGGCTGCGGCGAAGGCTCCGAGAGCCAGGGCTGCGACGAGGGCCGCGGCTGCGACAAGGGCCCGGACTGCGGCGGAGGCCCGGACTGCGACAAGGGCCCGGACTGCGGAGAAGGCCCGCACTGCGACAAGGGCCCGGACTGCGGAGAAGGCCCGCACTGCGACAAGGGCCCGGACTGCGACGAGGGGCCGGCCGGCCGCGCCAGCTGGGCGACGTAGCGGTCCAGCCGGCCGTCGACCAGGGCGGCGGCCAGGTCCGCGCCGGCCGTGTCGGCGATCTCCTCGGCGTACGGCCGGATCAACGGCAGCGTGCCGGCGACCAGCCGTACCGCAGCGGCCCAGAGCTGCCCGGTGGCACCCGGGCGCAGCCCGAGGCAGAGCAGCATGTCCGTCCGGTAACCGGGTGGCGCCACCGGCAGTTCCAGGGCCGCCGCGAAGGCCGCCCGGCGGGAGTGGACCCGCACGGACGGGTTGGCCGGGCGCAGCACCGAGGGGCAGAGCCGCGCCAGGTCGGCGACGGCGAGCCGGACCCCGAGGCGGTCGCTGGCCGCGCGGGCGGAGGCGGCCTTACCCAGCGTGGCGATCATCTCTTCCAGCCGGGGTGGTTCGGCGGGCTGACACAGCACCGGCAGGTCGATCCGGGGCCGCCAGTGCGGGTCGGCCCAGAGCAGCCGCGCCGGCGCGGTGACCGGCAGCCCGAACGCCCAGTCGGCCGGTTCGCCCAGTCGGTGCACCCAGGACCGGATGTCCCGGGCGGCCACCGAGACGTGAGTGACCTGGCCTGCGGACTCGTCCAGGTAGGCCCGGCGGGCCGCGTACGGGGCGCCGCCGACCAACACGTCGAGGTCGACGTCGCTGTGCGCGGTGGCGGCACGGCGGGCGTGGCTGCCGCGCAACAGGATGCCGACCACCGGCCGCTCGGCGGCCTGCCGCAACCGCGCGGCCCAATCCTCAAGAAAACCGCTATCCGGTAACGGAGCGTGACCCACCGCGCCATCGTGCCGTACGTCCGATCGGCGCGCAATGCCCGTTGGCGGACTTCGTGTCCGGTCCGGAGCCTACTGCCCGTTCTCGCGCTCCGCGCGACGGTCGCCCCGCCGGGCACCGGTGCGGGCGTTGCGCCCGGCGCAGTATTTCATCTAGCGTTGAGTTCAACAGGTGATGAGTTTCTCTGGAGGTGCGTGATGGACGATGCGATAGCCGTCCGAGACCTGGTCGTGGACCGGGGTGGGCGGCGGGTGCTGGACGGCATCAGCTGCCGGGTTCCGCGCGGTGCGGTCACCGGGCTGCTCGGCCCCAGCGGCAGTGGCAAGACCACGTTCATGCGCGCGGTGGTCGGGGTGCAGCTGGTCAGCGGCGGGGCAGTCACCGTGCTCGGTCAACCGGCGGGAACCCCCGCGCTGCGGCACCGGGTGGGCTACCTGACCCAGGCGCCGAGCGTCTACGCCGACCTGACCGTCCGGGAAAACGCCCGCTACTTCGCGGCCCTCTACGGGCGTGGGCGCGCCGAGGCCGACCGGGCGATCAGCGATGTCGGGCTGGCCGAGGCCGCCGGTCAACTGGTCGGCACCCTCTCCGGCGGTCAACGCAGCCGAGCCTCGCTGGCGTGTGCCCTGGTCGGGGAGCCCGAGCTGGTCATCCTCGACGAGCCGACAGTGGGCCAGGACCCGGTGCTGCGGGCGGACCTGTGGGCCCGGTTCCACGCGATGGCCGCCGCCGGCACCACCCTGCTGGTGTCCAGCCACGTGATGGACGAGGCGGCGCGCTGCGACCAACTGCTGCTGATCCGCCAGGGGCGGTTGATCGCCGACGACAGCCCTGCCGCGATCCGCGCCACCGCCGGTGTGGACGACCTCGACGAGGCGTTCCTGCGGCTCATCCGGGCCGGCGAGGCCGCCTCCACCAGCACCGACGCGACAGCCGCACGGGAGACAGCATGAACGCGCGAATTCTCGCCGCCACCACCGGTCGCATCCTGCGTCAGCTTCGGCACGACCGGCGGACCATCGCGCTGCTCGTGGTGGTGCCGGCCGTCCTGCTCACCCTTGTCTACTTCATGTACGCCGACCAACCGACCCCGCCCGGCCAACCGTCGACCTTCGACCGGATCGCGCTGGTGATGCTCGGCATCTTCCCCTTCGTGATCATGTTTCTGGTGACCAGCATCGCCATGCTGCGGGAACGCACCTCGGGCACGCTGGAGCGACTACTCACCACGCCGCTGGGCAAGCTCGATCTGCTCTTCGGCTACGGCATCGCTTTCGGGTTGGCCGCCGCCGTGCAGGCAGCCGTCGCCGCCGCGGTGGCGTACTGGATCTTCGATCTGGAGACCGCCGGCAGCATCGGGCTGGTGCTCGGGATCGCCGTGCTCGACGCCGTGCTCGGCGTCGCTCTCGGGCTGCTGTGCAGCGCCTTCGCGCGCACCGAGTTCCAGGCAGTACAGTTCCTGCCAGTCGTCGTGGTCCCCCAACTGCTGCTCTGCGGGCTGTTCGTGGCCCGCGACCAGATGGCCGGCTGGCTCCAGGCGCTCAGTGACGCCTTCCCCCTGTCGTACGCCATCGAGGCGTTGCAGGAGGTCGGCGCCCACGCCGAACCGACCGGCCGGATGTGGCGCGACGTCGCTGTGGTGTTCGGCGCGGTGGTGCTGGCGCTGGTGCTCGCGGCGGCCACCCTGCGCCGACGCAGCGGCCACTCTTCGGGGTATGCCCAGCAATACCCGCGAACGGGTGTGCGGGGTTCGGAAACGGGAAGAACGCGCCGTCACGC
>NZ_JBEZGJ010000192.1:0-13034 GCF_040649965.1 Micromonospora sp. NPDC048843 | reverse complement strand
AGCAGTGTCGCGCCGGCGGCGGAGAGTCGAGTCTTCATGGCCTTCCTCAGGGAGGACCCCCGGTGCCCGACAGGGGTGGGGACGTACAGGGGAAGTCGACCCGGAGGTGCTGCTCGGCCAGCAGCGGCCAACGCCTGCCGGCACGCCGGACGGGGTGGACGACATCCGGGCCGCCCTCGCCCGCTACGGCACCCCACAGGCTCCGCAGAAGACGGACGAGCTGAGAAGGCAGGTCGGGTACGCCTGGTTGAGCTACCAGCATGCGCACTACGGGCAGTTGGTGCGGGTGTTGCCGGGTCTGCTTCACGCCGTCCAGGGGGCGCGGTCACCGGAGTTGCTGGTGCAGGCGTACCGGATCACCTCGTCGTTGCTGGTGAAGCTCGGCGAGGCCGACCTCGGGTGGCTGGCCGCCGACCGGGCGATGTCCGCCGCCCGCGAAGACCCGAGCCTGGCGGCAACGGCAGCCATCTCGGTAGGCCAAGCGCTCCGCGCGCAAGACCGAGCCCATCTGGCCCTGGCCGCGCTGCTCCCCGCCGCCAACCGCGTCCTTCCACCCTCATCCCACTCCGGTGATCAAGAGGTTAGCGGGACCTTTGGAGATCAAACCGTCCCCAAACCTCTTGATCAGCAAGGTCAGCGCGGTAGCCGAGGTCAGGGCGACCGCCCGGAGTGGGCGGTGGGCGGGACGCTGCTGCTTCAGGCGGCATTGGCCGCCGCAGGTTGCGGCGAGCACCGCCAAGCCGACGAGCTGGTAGACCGGGCCGCGGGGATCGCCGCCAGCCTGAGGGGGTACGACGATCCGCACCGCACCAACTTCGGGCCGATCGCCGTCGAGCTGGCCCGTGTTCTCGTGGCGGCGCAACGGGGTGATGCCGTCGAGGCGCTACGACGGCACTCGACCGTCGTGCGGCGGGAGGGGTGGCGGCGGTTGCCGGCCGAGTATCGGGGCGCGTACCTGGTCGACGTCGCGCGGGCGTACCTCCAGGTGGGTGACCTGCGCGGCGCGGCTCGCGCGCTCGTCGACGCGGACAGCGTCGCGCCGGCTGAGGTTCGGTGTCGGCCTTTGGCGCGTACCGTGATCGCCGATGTTGCCCGCGCGCAGCCGGCGCCGGCCGGCGTGGCGCGACTGGCCACGTTGGTCGGCCTCACCCGCTGACGGACGCGCGTCGGCGCAGGCCGTAGGCCGGGTGGACGGTGTGTAACGGCAGGGTCAGTGCTCCCAGAGGTCCTCGGTGCGGAAGTACCTGGCGGTGAACGCCTCTTCCAGGGAGCCGGTGTCGGACTCATCTGTCCACCAACCCGGCCAGACGTCGACACCGGAAGGCGCGCTGATGGCCGTCAGGACGGTGGAGCACCGGTGGCAGCGCCGAGGTGCCGAGTCCCGGAACCGCCCCCCGCAGTCGCATCGCCGTAGCCGTGCTTCAAGTGCCGTCATCAGCGTGGGGTAGGTCCTGTCCTGCGAAGGGAGCGCGTCGGCGATGGCCCTGAACGTCTTGTCGTAGTAACTGACATCCACCCGCATCGGGCAGCTGTCGCAGTAGAGGAAGTAGCAGTCCAGCAGTGGCGAGTGGTCGAGGCGGTAAAGGCGTTCGTGGCACTCCGGACAGGCAACTTCCTCGCCGTTCAGCCAGTTGTCGTCGTCTTCGTCCGGTTGGCTCACCGGTTGATCATCCCATGGGTGTGACGCACAGGCGCGTCGGCGATTCGCGTTTCGGCCCGGGTGGCGCCGGTCCGCTGTGAGACTGGGCGAGTGCCGGCACGGTCGGTGCATCGGCCCTGGCCGACTCGACTTGGCGAGGTGGTGAAGATGCCCAACGACAACGAGATTCGTCCGTTCCGGCTCGACACATCTGAGGACACGATCGCCGACCTGCGTCGCCGGATCGCGGCCACCCGCTGGCCCACCCGTGAGTTGGTCACCGATCGCTCCCAGGGGGTGCAGCTGGCGACGATCCAGGAGTTGGCCCGCTACTGGATCACCGATTACGACTGGCGTGCGTGCGAGACGACGCTGAATTCGCTGCCGCAGTACACGACGAACATCGACGGCGTCGAGATTCACTTCATCCACGTGCGATCGCAGCACGAGGGCGCCCTGCCGCTGATCATGACGCATGGCTGGCCGGGCTCGGTCGTCGAGCTGCTCGGGGCCGTCGGCCCGCTGACCGACCCGACGGCGCACGGCGGCACGCCCGAGGACGCGTTCCACCTGGTGCTGCCGTCGTTGCCGGGCTACGGCTTCTCCGGCGAGCCGACCGAGCCTGGCTGGAATTCGGCGCGGATGGCGCAGGCGTGGGCGAAACTCATGGACCGCCTCGGGTATTCGCGCTACGTCGCACAGGGCGGCGACGTCGGCGCGGCCGTCACGGACGCCATGGGGCGTCAAGCACCCGAGGGGCTGCTCGGCATCCACGTCAACCTGCTCGCCGGGGCGGTCGGCATCAAGGACAAGTTGCCGGCGAATTCCGAGCAGGAACGCGCCGCGCTCGACGCGCTCACGCTGTTCTCGATGGACGGTTTCGGCTACTTCCTGGAGCAGTCCACCCGGCCGCAGACGATCGGCTATTCGCTGCTGGACTCGCCTGTCGGGATGGCGGCCTGGATGCTCGACCACGACACGGACAGCTACTACAAGATCTCCCGCGCTTTCCTCGACGGTGATCCGGCCGGCGGTCTCACCCGGGACAGCATCCTCGACAACATCACGCTGTACTGGTTGACGGGCACCGGTGCTTCGTCCGCCCGGTGGTACTGGGAGCAGGGGCGGTTTCAAGCAGCGGCCCAGACGGCCGGTCAGGCTCCGCCGCCGGTCACGGTGCCGGTCGGCTTCACCACGTTCCCCGGCGAGATCTGGCCCGCTCCGCGTAGCTGGGCCGAGGCGGTCTACCCCGGCATCGCGTACTTCAACGAGGCCGACCGCGGCGGGCACTTCGCGGCGTGGGAGGAGCCGGAACTCTTCTCCGCCGAGGTGCGGGCCGCGTTCCGGCCGCTGCGGAAAGCCTGACGGCTCATCCGTTGACGGACAAGCGCCGACGCACGTCGTCTGCCGGGTTGATGGTGCGCACCGGGTCGGGTACCGGCCCTCGGGGCTGCCACTCGCGGGGGTAGCCGAGGGAGACCTCCTCGAAACGCACCCCGTCGTGGAACGTGGTGCGGGGGATGTGCAGATGCCCGTAGACCACTGTGGCCGCGTCGAAGCGCAGGTGCCAGTCGCTGGTGCGGACGGTGCCGCACCACTGGGCGAAGACCGGGTACCGCAGGACGTCGGTGGGTTCCCGCACCAGCGGATAGTGGTTGACCAGCACCGTCGGCAGCGCCCTGTCGCGTTCGGCCAGCCGGCGTTCGGTCTCGGTGACCCGGGCCGCGCACCACGCCTCCCGACTCGGGTACGGGTCGGGGTGCAGCAGCGCCTCGTCGGTGCACACCACACCGGCCGCGTACGCCAGGGCCAGCGACTCCTCCTGGGTGCGTGCCTCGGGCACCCGGAACGTGTAGTCGTAGAGCACGAAGAGCGGCGCGATGGTGGCCGGGCCACCGTCGCCGTCCCACACCGGGTACGGGTCCTCCGGGGTGAGCACCCCCAGCCGCCGGCACATCCGGACCAGCTCGCGGTAGCGCTCCTCACCGCGCAACGTGACCGGGTCCCGTGGTGGTGTCCACAGTTCGTGGTTGCCCGGCGCCCAGACGACCCGCGCGAACCGACTGCTCAGCAGCCCGAGTGCCCACTCGATGTCGGCGAACCGGTCGGCGACGTCGCCGGCGACGAGCAGCCAGTCGCCGTCGTTGTCCGGGTGCAGATCCTGCACGAACGCGCGGTTCTGCGGGTGCCCGACGTGCAGGTCGCTGACGGCCCGCAGCCGGGGCGGAAGTTTCACCCTCCGAGGTTAGGACGGCACGGGCGCGTCACGGAACCTCTGCGGCCTGCCGTTCGGGCCGATCTGACGGTCGCATATCCGGCGACCCGACGGGAAAGCGCGGGGCGTCCGACAGCCCGAGACCGGAGCAGGAGACAAACATGCCTTTCATTACCGTGGGTACGGAAAACTCCGCGCCCATCGACCTGTACTACGAGGATCACGGTTCCGGTAAGCCGGTCGTGCTGATCGCAGGGTTCCCGTTCAACGGGGCGACCTTCGAGAAGGCGACCAACGCGCTCCTCAACGCCGGATACCGGACGATCACCTACGATCGACGCGGTTACGGCAACTCCGCCCAGCCGGCGTTCGGGTACGACTACAACACCTTCGCCGCGGACCTGGACGTGTTGATGACCGAGCTGGACCTGAAGGAAGCGACCCTCATCGGTCACTCGATGGGCACCGGCGAGGTCGTTCGCTACCTGGCCAACTACGGCTCCCAGCGAGTGAGTCGCGGTGTTCTGCTCAGCCCGCTGCAACCCATGCTGGCCAAGGCGAAGGACAACCCGGAGGGCGTCGACACGAGCCTCTTCAAGGGCTTCCAGGACGCCATCATCAAGGACCGCTACGCGTACCTGACCCAGTTCTGCGACGCGTTCTTCAACTACAGCGAGAACAAGGGCAAGCTGGTCAGTGAGGACGCGTATCGGGGGCACTGGCAGATCGGCGCGATGGCCTCGGCCAGGGCCACCCACGACAGCGTGACCGCCTGGCAGGAGGACTTCCGTCAGGACCTGCCGAAGATCGACGTACCGATCTTGATCATGCAGGGCGACAAGGACAACGTGCTGCCCTACCCGGTGACCGGTCAGCGGCTCGGGCCGATGATGCCGACCGCCAATCTGATCACGATGAAGGGCGCGCCGCACGGCATTCCGTGGACCCACGCCGACGAGGTCAACAAGGCAATCATGGACTTCATGAAGCAGCCCGCCAAGGCTCGCGCCTGACCCGTACCGGTAGCCGATCGGACGCCCGCGCCGTGAGGCGCCGCGACACCCGGCCCACGGTTCGCACCGGGGCCGGGTGTCGTCGTCGGTCAGGCCCGGCGGGCCACCACCGCGCCGTTGGCGCCCGGCGCGTCGAACGGCACGATACGCACGTCGACGAAGCCGGCGTCGGTGAGCCAGGCCGCGTACTCGGCACCCGAGTAGTTCCGGCCGCCCTCGGTCTCGACAAGCATGTTCATCCCCATCAGGGCCGCCTCCGGCGGCCCGGTGCGGTCGTCGTTGAGCAGCAGTTCGCAGACGACGATCGCCCCGCCGGGCGGCAACGCCTCATGGCACCGGGCCAGCAACGCCCGGTTGGTCGGCTCGTCCCAGTCGTGCAGGATCATGCTGAGCAGGATGACGTCGTGCCCGTCCGGCAGCGCCGGGTCGGCGAGGAAATCACCGGCCACCGCGTCGATCCGCCCGGTCAGGCCGGCCTCCGCGATCCGCTCCCGGGCCCGCACGCAGACGTGCGGCAGGTCCAGGACGGTCGCCCGCAGCTCGGGCAGGCGTCGGCAGAACTCGATCGGGAACGCGCCCGCACCGCCGCCCACGTCGAGCAACCGCCGGTGCGCGGAGAAGTCGTACGCGTCGGCCAGCGCGCTGGCGGTGAAGCTGGACGTGGAGAACATCGCGTCCCAGAACTGCGCCAGCATCTGCGGGTCCTCGGTGTCGAACATCGACTGTTGGGACTCCGGGTCCCAGGTCAGCGGTCGATCCGTGCGCAGGGCCTCGCCGATGCGATGCCAGGGCAGGTAGGTGCGCAGGTCCGAGTAGCGGACCTGCGCCCCGAAGTAGTACGGGCGACCCTCGACCAGGAACTGCTCGGCCAACTCGGAGTTGCGGTAACCGTCGCCGGCCTTCTCCAACAGGCCGAGTGACGCACTGGCGGCCAGCAGCAGGTCCGCGGGCCGGTCGGGTAGCCCGAACTCGGCGGCGGCCTGCTCGACGGTCATCGTCCGCCCGCCGGCGAGCCGAGTGAACAGACCGAGTTCAACGCCGGCCGCGAGGGTCTTGAACCCCCACACACCGGCCACCAGACGCATGAGGGGAGTCGGGGTGATCACCCCGACATGAGATCACACATCACACGTTTCCACGATGGATGGTCACGCCCGGATCAGCGTCACCAACCCCGCGGCAACCAGCACCCCGGCCCAGAGTCGGTCCACGTTGAACCAGGCCCGACGCAGGACACCGACCCCGAACACCTGGTAGACCAGCAGCGCCACCGCCAGGGCGACGCCGAGCATGGCCACCGTGTGCACCCCGGCCGCCGCGAGGCCGGACAGCGCACCCACCGGCGCGGCGGCCAGGTGCCCGGAGTGACCCCCGGGCACCGGCTCGACCACCAGCACCGGCAACAGCATCAACCCCGCGCCGTGCGCCGACGACATCAGGAACGACCAGGCGGCGAGCTGCGCCGCCGACAGCCGCATTCCCGCCCAGCGGAAGTGCCGCTCGGAGAGCAGCCGCCACAGCCCGAAGGCCACCAGCACCACACCACCGACCACCGCGAGGGCGCTGCTCGCCGTCACCGAGCGGGTCGCGGCGACCAGCGCGGCGACGATGGCCACCGAGGCGAGATGCCCCGCGGCGATCGGCGGCAGGGCGCGCAGCAACGCCCACCGACTGCGCTCCTGTAGGCCCCGGGCCACAGCGAACAACCAACCCATCGCCGGGTTCAGACCATGGAACGCGCCGAGCGCGGCGAGCGTCGCCACTGTCGTGACGGTCACGGATAGCAGTACGAGTCGGAGGAGGCGTCCCCGCCCTGCAACCGGGTCTGGTGCACCCGCAGGCCCCGGAACTCGTCCCCGTGCGGAAAGAACCGCTCATCCGGGGTGAGCCCGCCGGCGTCCACGTCGACGTCGAGCTTGGCCAGCCAGGCGCCGACACCGTCGGGGTAGAACTGGTCGTCCCACGCGCCGTAGAGCGAATTGCTGACGTAGACCCGCCGGCCGTCCCGGCTGACCTCCACCATCTGCGGGCCACCGGCCAACGCCTCGTCCGGTGCTGACGGGTGCGCGGTCCGGCGGACGATCCCGCCGAGGTGCACCGAGCCCGTCTGCACCGGGTGCAGCGGATCGCTGACGTCGTACTGGCGCAGCTCGCCCGTGCCCCAGCAGGAGACGTAGAGGAACCTGTCGTCGACCGACAGGTCGATGTCGGTCACCAGCGGCGGCACCGCCCCGAACGGCTTGAGCAGGTCGGGCAGGTCCGCCGCATCGGCCGGCTCGGCCGGGATGTCGATGACCTTGGTGACCGCCCAGGCGTCCCCGTCGCGGTGCCAGAGCCAGATCGAGGCGGACAGGTCCTCGACGCTGATCACCACGCCGACGAACCCGTACGACTTCGTCGGGTCGTGCGCCGGCCGCAGCTCCAGCGGCATCTGGTACTGGTCGCCGAGATCGACCCGTTGGACGTGCCGGCGTTTCGCCAGATCCCAGAAGTGGATGGCGTGCCCGTAGCGTCGGCCCAGCAGCAACTCACCGATGATCCCGTCCTCGATCATCGACGGGGTGCCCCACTCGCTGGTGACAAGCACGTCCTGGGTCAGGTGCCACCACACGTCGTACGCCAGGAACTGCGGCCCCCGGTCGGCCTCCCACGCCCCGCGGACCTCGAACGTGGTGTGGTCGAGGATGGCGATGCCACCCGGGCCCTCCGCGCCGTCCGCGCCGCCGAGAGCGGAGAGGTAGATGCCGTCCGGGCCGCAGTGCACTGTGTGCGGCCGCGAGTAGCCGGCCCGCTTCGCCAACTCCTCCGCCCCGATCACCTTGACGATCTGCGGCTGGCGCGGATCGGGCTGGGTGTCGAGCACGTGGATGCGCGACGACCGCAGGCCGGGCACGATCAGGTAGCGCCGCTCGACGTGCGGGTGCGGGGCGGTCGGGCAGAGCGCGCTGCTGCACGCGTTCCAGCCGAAGTGGTGCAGCTCGTCACCAACGTACGGCAGGTCGGTCCAGCCGACGACCCGGCCGTAGTCGGGGGAGTCGGGGTCGGTGTCCAGCACCACTATGGCGTCCGGACGGGTGGCCGTCCGGTCGAAGGCCGCCACGTAGGCGAGCTTCTCCGCCGGTGCGGTCACCGCCTCGCGGGGCGAGGGGTAGAACGTCGGGTCGGGGGTCCAGCGGGTCATCACAGCTCCGCTCGTCAGGTGGTGGGAACGCCGAGTCGGTCGAGCAGGTGGCGGCGCAGCGCGCCGAAGGCCGGGTCATCCGGCGTACGGGTCGGGCCGAGGTCGACGGGCAACTCCGCGGCGATGCGCCCCTCGTCGAGGAGCAGGATCCGGTCGGCGAGCAGCAGCGCCTCCTCCACGTCGTGGGTGACCAGCAGGGCGGCGAAGCCGTGCTCGGCGCGCAGCCGGCGCAGCAGGATCTGCATCCGCAGTCGGGTCAGCGCGTCCAGGGCGCCGAACGGCTCGTCGAGCAGCAGCAGGTCCGGTTCGCGGACCAGGGCCCGCGCCACTGCCACCCGCTGTGCCTGCCCACCGGACAACTCGGCCGGCCAGGCGCGATCCCGCTCGGCCAGACCGACCTCGGCCAGCGCCCGCCGGATCCGCCCCGGGCCGTCCGCGCCGGACAGGCCCAGCCCCACGTTCTCCGCCACGCGTTTCCACGGCAGCAACCGGTGCTCCTGGAAGACCACGGCTGCGGTGCCGTGCACGACGCTCGTCCCGCCGGCCTCGCCGTCCAACCCGGCGAGAATCCGCAGCAGCGTGCTCTTGCCGGAACCGCTGCCGCCCAGCAGGGCCACCACCTCACCGCGGGCGATGGTCAGGTCGACCCCGGCCAGCACTACCGTCGGCCCGAACGCTCGGCGCACCGCGTGGGCGGAGAGCACCGGCTCGGTGCCGTTCAGGTGGCCCGCAGTCCGCGACGCCATGTCAACATCCTCCTCTCCAGGACGCGTAGCGCACTATCGGATATCAGCCCGAGTAGGGCGTAGACGAGCAGGCCGAGCACCACCACGTCGGTCTGGCTGAACTCCCGCGCCTCCATCATCAGAAAGCCGATCCCGGTCTGGGCGTTCACCTGTTCGCCGACGACCAGGCTGAGCCAGGCCGCCCCGATCGCCAGCCGTAGGCCGAGGAACAGGGACGGCAGCGCGCCGGGCAGCACCACGTGCCGCAGTCGGGCGGCCTGCCCCAGACCACAGGTACGCGCCGCCTCCACCAGCCGTTCGTCGATGTCCCGGATGCCGGCGTAGGTGTTGAAGTAGATGGGGAAGAACGCGCCCAGAGCCACCAGGCTGATCTTGAGTGATTCGCCGATGCCGACCCAGATGATCAGCAACGGGACCAGCCCGAGGTGCGGCAACATCCGGGCCATCTGCACCGGCGGGTCGACCAGGTCGTCACCGAGCCGCAGCAGCCCGGCCACGGTGCCCAGGACCAAGGCCAGGAGACCGCCGATCAGCAGACCCGCCCCGGCCCGGGTGAGGGAGTCCAGCAGGTGGATGCCGAGTGTCCCGTCCCGGCTCAGCCGCCAGCCGGTGGCCAGGACGTCGCTGGGCGCGGGCAGCTTCTCGGCCGCCAGCAGCCCGGTCCGTGCGGCCAATTCCCACCCCAGGACCAACACCAGCGGGCTCACCACCCGCCGCCAGCGTCGGGCCGGCCGCTGACGACGGGGTACGACAGGCACCGCCGCCACGACCTCGTCGGGCACCTCGACGAGGCTGGTACGACTCACTGGAACACCTCGTTGAACCGGCCGTCGACCCGGGATCGGAGGTCGACCGGCCCCGGGATGAGTTCCAGGGCGATGAAGCTGTCGGTGATCGCCTGCAGTTCGTCGCCGATGGCCGGGGTGACCGGGGCGAGGGGCCTGGCGCTGCGGGCCAGGGCGCGGCTGGTGACGTCCTGCGGGATCTTCAACTCCGGCGCGAGGGTGCTGGCTCGCTCCTCGGGGTTGGCGATACCCCAGTCGGTCACCTCGCGGTAGCGCTGGAGGAACGCGCGGATGTCGTCCGTCCGCTTGTCGAGCGCCCGGGGCGTGGCCAGGACGTACTCGCGGTTGCTGGCCAGGCCGGTCGCGTCGGCGAGCACCTGGACCCCCGGCTGCTCGGCCAGGGCGAAGTACGGGTCCCAGATCACCCAGGCGTCGATTTGGCCGCCGTCGAAGGCGGGCCGCCCCTCGGCGGGCCTGAGGTACTTGACCTGGATGTCCTTCAACGTCATGTTGTGCGCCTCCAGCAGGCGCACCAGCAGCCAGTGCACGTTGGACCCCTTGTTGAGTGCCAACGTCTTGCCCTTGAGGTCGGCGAAGCTGCGGTAGCCCCGGTCGGCCTTGACCAGCACGGCCTCACCCTGCGGAATCGGCGCCGAGGTGCCGATGACGGAGAACGGGATCCTCCCGGCGGCGGCGAAGACGGGCGGCGCCTCGCCGACCTGTCCGATGTCGATGGAGCCGGCCTTGAGCGCCTCGGTGAGCGCGGGGCCGCTCTCGAACAGCGACCACTCCACATCCGGTGCGGCGCCGCGCGCCTTGACCAGGCTCAGTCCGCCGAAACGCTGGTAGCCGATCCGGAGCTTGTTCTTGGTGCCGCCCGCATCGGCGGACCCGCCGCACGCGCTCACCGCGACAGTGGCGAGCAGGGCCACTGTGGTGAGCACGGCCGTCATGAGGCGGCGATGCGGGGGACGGCTCGTCGACGGGGTGGGCATGGCGGCTCCTCGGGTCGGGCAAACGGGGGCGGCGGCGCATCGACAGGTGTCGGCGTCGGCAGTAGCCTACTAACCCGATAGGTTTTATGGGTAGGCTGTCGGCGGGATCGTCCCACCCCTCAGGAGGTGCCCGCCTCGCCTCGCGCGCCGACCACCCCCCGCTGGAGGAAAGAGCCCCGATGACCCTCACCTTCCACTGGTTCCTGCCCACAAACGGCGACAGCCGGGACATCGTCAGCGGCCGAGCAACTCGGCTTCGTCGGTGCGCTCACCCCGACCGGCGCCTGGTGCGAGGATGCTTGGCTCAGCACCGCGATGCTCACCGAGGTGACCGAACGACTCAAGTTCCTGGTCGCCTTCCGGCCAAGCCGCCGACGCCGGGCGGGAGCTGCGCTTCGGCATCCGGTTGCACGTCATCGCGCGCGACACCACCGAGCAGGCCTGGTCGCAGGCCCAGCGTCTACTCGACGGGGTCTCCGAGGCCGACATCCGGGCCGTGCAGGAGGGTCTGCGCCGCAGCGAGTCCGAGGGGCAGCGCCGCATGCTCGACCTGCACGGTGGCTCCCGCGACGGCCTGGAGATCGCCCCCAACCTGTGGGCGGGGTCGGGCTGGTCCGCGGCGGGGCCGGCACCGCGCTGGTGGGCAGCCACGCCGAGGTCGCCGACCGGATCGCGGAATACCACTCGCTCGGCATCGACGAGTTCATCCTCTCCGGCTATCCGCACCTGGAGGAGGCGTACTGGTTCGGTGAGGGAGTGCTGCCGATCCTGCGCGACCGAGGGCTGTGGCGGCACCCCGACGGTCAGCCCGGGGCCGGCGACCACGTCGACGTCCCGTTCGCCGGCGCGCCAGCGCCGCAGCCCGTCGGATCCCGCTGACCGGCTGTCACCGGCTAACCGGCGATTGTCCAAGCCACCAGTGCCGGCAGGGTCAGTAGGTAGGCGCTGCCGCAGACCCGGAACGCGCTGTCCGTGGCTCGGCCGGACAGTCCACGACGGCCGGTGAGCACCTCCAGCGGAGTGGTGCCCTCGTTGTCGCCACCGTCCTCGAAGGTCAACGCAGACACCAGGAGCAGAACGTCGGCCGCGATGAGAAGGGGCCACGCAGACGGTGGCGCGGAGAATCCGGCGTAGATCAGCGGCCCTAGCACGATCGCGGGCACGATGCCGAGCGAGAAAGCGCTCACGACGGTCGCGATGATGGCATACCAGCCGAACGTCGTCAGTCGCAGAAGCACAGCCAGTCCGACGACCGTGACCTGAACTACACCCATTGACACCGCACTGACCCTTCTACGACCGCATCGCGCACCGCGAGCTGGTCAAACCTGACCCGCGTACTCGTCGGCGCGGCGTCCCCGCTGGTCTGCACCGTCAGAGTGGCTGTAGGGCTGGGCGTGTCCTCGACGATGACCACGTCCGTCACACCTGCCGGCAGGTCGGCAGGCCATCCGGCATCGTCGGTCGGGTCGCTGGTCAGGAGGCGCGCGGCACGTCCCTTCAGGCCCGTGTCGGTAGCCCGCACCGGCCGCCACGCCATCAACGCCGGCCTGGTCGGCTGGTTGACGGGCACACGCGAAGGCGCAGCCGTGCTCGGTGGTGCCCAGCTGCCGTCCGGCTGCTGGCGGCGCCTGGGCCGGTCACTGACCGATCCACATGTGCAGGAGGTCTTCCTTGTCCACGACGCGGCGCTCGGAGAGCTCGGCGAGCAGCTCCAGATGAACGGGTCCGTCGAAGATCTCGGCCTGGTCGGGGCGCAGCGCCCCGCCGAGACCCAGGGCCGGGACAAAGCCATAGATGGTGTCGGGGCCTACCGGACCACGCAGTGCGAGTACCCGATCGAACAACGGCTTCCTGTCGGCGCCGTGAAGGTCGACGCTGCGGCGATCCTGGGACATCAACAGCGCGTAGAGCCGGTCGTCGCGGCGATCGTCCGACATCGCGCGGCCCGCCCGATCCGTGTGGACCACCCACCCGTACTGCGCGGTGATCGTCAACCGTGAGCCTGTCTGCTGCCCCCACACCTGTACATCGCCGAACGCGCTGCGGCTCACGGCAATCCATCGTTCTTCTTCCGGTAGGGCAAGGCCGTTGGTCCACGCGTCGACCGCCGGCTGCCACACCTCGGGATCACACAACCAGAACGATCCGTTACCGAAGCCGGCGAATCCGTACGTACGCCAACACGCCAGCAGTAGATCAGGCACGACACCTTCGAACTGAGCCAGGCGATCAGCGTGGACCGGAGCGGAACAGGTTGAAGGTCCCCAAATACCAGCCAATTCCGCTACGTCATCGACCATCGGCCTGCCTGCCCCTCGTGCCGCTAATCTGCCGCCAAGCTAGCCGGGCCGCATCTGGCAACTCGCCAAGGTACACCCACAGGACCGCGGGGGGGGGGGGGGCGCCCCCCCCCCCCCCCCCCCCCCCCCCCCCCCCCCCCCCCCCCCCCCCCCCCCC
>NZ_JBEZGJ010000191.1:0-13169 GCF_040649965.1 Micromonospora sp. NPDC048843 | reverse complement strand
CCCGGTGTCGGAGAGGACCACCCCGATCAGCGTGGCCAGGATGCGCAGGTGACCATCGCCGGGGGCCGCCGCCAGCAGCGCCGCGAAACCGGCGACGCCGGTGGGCCGCGCAGCCCAATTGCGAGCCGGGGATTGGGGGAGCAGGTGGGGAGCATCAGGGTGCACTGAACGGCCTTCAACTGCACCAAACTGCACCCGACGGCCCGCAACTGCACCCACCCCTGCCTGCGGCTCCACGTTTTCGCAGGGCAGATTCGGTTAGGCGTCCTCTTTCCCGCGGGCCCGACTGTGCCGCTGATGAGGTGATACGCGACGATCATCCGATGCAGCGTTTCGACAGCGTCGGTGGTGACCTGGTGGCGGGCACCGCTGTCCGGGCGACGATCATCAGCCACCAGCCCTGGGGGGTCATGGCCCAGGTCCTCGGACATGAAACGGTGGGTGCGTCGGCCGACGCCGGCGTCATCGACAGCCCTTCGGGTGCACCTCGCGCACTGCCTGAGGAATACCCGTCGGTCGGAGTGCAGGTCGAGGCGGTCGTCCAAGAGATCCGCAGGTACCACCCGCCCGCCTGGATACGCCTTACGATGCGCGCCGCGGACCTGCGCGAGCTCAGCTGGCCGTGCGGATGCTGCGGCCAGCCCACGATCCTCAGTCCTGGCGGCGACGGCGTCACCGTCGACGTGCGCAGCAGCGACGGACCGGGCTGTGCTTCATTTGCCGCGCACCGCTCGTGTTTGGCCGACCGCCTCGACCCGGACTTCAACGGCGACCGCGCACGGGTTGTCGCTGTGGGACGCAACCCACCGCCGCTTGCCAGAGACGGCATCGAATCGGGTGCGGTTGGCGCGTTCGGGTGATTAGTCTGCGCGGTCCAGCGTGACGGCGCTGTGCACGGGGGTGCTCGCCCACAGTGCTTGCAATGTCGGGTGGTGCTGCACCGTCCACTCCGCTCTACCGATCGCATGGTTTCGCGCCGGGCCGGGTGGACTGAAGTTGAACCCGGTGTCCTGGACGTCGAGCTTGTCGAGGTCGGCGAGCGCGGGTGCGTCTGCGAATACCAGATCCAGGCTGACCTGCCACATTTCTGGTTGGTACCGGTCGGTCTCGGTCCAAGTTTCCTGCGCGTCGACGGCGAACTGTCGGGTGAAGCTCAGGCTGGGAAGCCGGTCGTGCCAGCTGTACCGGCCCCACTGAACAATGAAGCTATCGGCGTCGCTGTCCAGCCCTGGCTCCAGGCCGTCGACCGGCTGGGCAAGAAACTCGCGGAACGCCTTCCACGCGATCTCGACGTTGTCCACCCGGTCCGGAGTCAGGCCGTGTAGGCGTAGCAGCCCGACCAGATCTTCCGGCGACTCGCGCCATGCGATACCCACGATCCAGCCCTTCCCACCCGGAACCCATACACCCGCCCGATCAGGTGGACATCCACCCGCGCGTTCAGGCCGCCGAATCTGTGCTGCCCGCGTCGATCACAATCCGCGAGGTTCACGTCGGACACGATAACTGCGCCGTTTGGCCGGCGGCCGCCTGTGGGCCATGGGACATCGTTGCCTGCCCCGCACCCAGGCAGCGCCGCCATTGGAGCGTTGGACCTGCATCTTGGCGTACGCCCGGATGTGGGGGCATCCGCTGTCGTATCCCTGTGGTGAAGTGCGTGCCACGGGTGTGCTGTACGACTACTTCCGGGCCAACGACGACGCTGCGGCTGTCAGGTTGATGAAGGAATTCGAGGGCGGACCGTTCGCTGCCAGCCGCGGCGGCATCGCCGTGGATGCGGTTGACCTGAAGGGAATCGAGCCGACGGTGACCCTCGGGAAGCTTGTGAGCTTCGTTCGACAGGTGGACTGGGATGTGAGCCTGGTCGACCTTGAGTTGTTGTGGAGCGGGGACGAGCAGGACGGGCCGTGGCTGATGTCGCTGGACCGGGCCGCGCGGGACACCCTCGCCTCTATCAGCGACGCCCAGATGCTGGAGTTGTCGGCGCAATGGGGGCGGATCGAGGAACTGGCGTGGAGTGGGCCACTGTCTGACGACGAGATGCTGCCTGTGATCGAAAAGGTTGCCGCCCTTGCTCAGCGCGCCCGAGACGCGGGCGAGGACCTGTATTGCTGGTGCTGCCTGTGACTAACAAGGAGGCGGTGCCGGGCCCGGATAGGGGGAGCAGACTGGGAGCAACAGGGTGCCGTGAACAGCCTTGAACCGCGTCCAACGGCCCCGAACGGCGCTCAACTGCACCCACCCCTACCTGCGTCTCCACGTTCCCGCAGGTCAGAGTCGGTGCGGCGTCCTGTTTCCCACCGAAGAGGGCGCTGGTTCGGTACCAGCATCGCCCACTTTCAGTTCGCGCAGGTCAGAGGCCGCTTCCCGATTTCGGGAGGTGGCCTTTCTGCGAGCCACTCGCGGCGCCGCACACGAGCAACGACAACCCGTACAGCGCGGCGCACTTCAAGACACTGGAGTACCGGCCCGGCTTCCCCGACCGCTTCGACAACATCGAACAGGCCCGAACCTTCTGCTGGTCGGCAGGGTGCAGGGTTCGAGGGGCCCGATCTACGCTTCAGTCGTCAGTCCGAGGTCCGGATCTGCTCCAGGTAGGTCAGAGGCTCCCGGCGGAACTCCATGAGCTCCCGCAGCGCGTCCTTCTCCGCCGTGGTGATCACGACGTCCTCCTCCGACAGGGCGCCGACGAGCGTCGGGATCGCCAGGGCCCAGGCCCCGGCGCCTCCGGAGGCCAAGACGATCGGCCGGTACTTCGGGCTGATCTTGGGTGCGAGCTGGTCGGTGATCCGGCGGCTGAGCCGGTAGAAATCGATGACTTCCATGGGTCTCCCGTGGGTGCGGTGGCTAGGCCGGCGGGTTGGTGGTCACGCCCTCGCCGCTGAGGGGGTGGCCGCCGGAGATGCTGCCGTCCTTGTCCAGGGTAACGAGGCAGGTGATGCCGTCGCGGGTGCCGGTGACGACCCAGCCGTCGCCGTGAGGACGTGGCTGAGGGCGGCTGTCGGGGTTGGCGGCGATGCTCTTGAACCAGCCCTCGACCTGTGCCTTGGTGGTGCCGGGTGGGAAGAGCGTCTTGCCGGGCTCGGTGGACGAGGGCTTGTGGTCGCCATCGCCCCTGCCGTCGCCGTCCCAGATCTTGTTCATCGCCCCGTCGCCCATCTCACCGAAGCGGCGCATGTCGTACCTGGCGTCGGCGAAGTCGGGGTCGTCCCAGGGGTTGGTCCTCTTGGGTACCTCGGGCTCGGATGTGTCGGCGTCCTTCGGGCGGCCCTCCTCGGCGCGCTTGATGCCGTGCTGCTGGGCTGCTCCCACGCGCTTGGGCATCATTGCGGGGTTGAACTTGGGACGCTTGGGGCCATCGCCGCCACCGCCGTGCGGTGGGGTGGGGCCTGAGGGGCGCTTGTGGAGACCCGCCACAGCGAACAGGACCACCAGGACGGCGGTGGTCCGCAGAGCCGCCATGAGTTGTCGCATCGAGGGCCGCCTAGACGTCGAGGAGTGCGCGAAGGGCGGAGAGGCTGGCGATCAGGCCCATCAGCCAGCCGAAGATGCGGCCGGTCCAGCGGACGACGGCGACCGCGAGCTGGGAGGCGACAAGCGGTGTGGCGAAGCCGAGAGAGAACACCACCTCGGCCAGCCACACCACGACCTTGGCGATGCAGTCGGCGATGAAGGCGCGCACGACCTCCCGCACTATCTGCACCACGGTTCCCGCGCCACGGGTCGCGGCACCCATGCCGGCGGCCGTGCCCGCGAAGATCCCGGCGACGTCGATGTTGATGGTGAGGATGTCGCGGTAGGCGTCGGCCGCGGCGCCCTGCCATCCGTCGAGGTCGCCGACCAGCCGCGCCTTGAGGTCCTCGGCGATGGAGAACAGCTCACTGGCCATGTTGTCCCAGGTCATGGCGTGCGTCTCGATGGTCTCGGGATCACCGGCGAGCCAGTCGAGTGCCTGCTTCAGTGGCTCGACCTGCTCGATGGCCCACTCGATGCCCATCGACAGGAGCGTGCTGAACGGGTCGATGGCGATGGCCGCCCCGTCGAGAGCGGCGCCCAAGCCCGCGATTGAGCCGTCGATCCAGCTGCCGGAGTCGATGGCGTCCTTGATGCCCATGTAGTCGTTGGCAAGCGGCAGGCCGGTCCAGCCGTCGCGGTGCGCGGCGCTGGTCGAAGGGATGTCGGAGGTCGTGGCGACCAGTGGGTTGCTCATGAGAGGACGCCGGGCCGGCTCAGGTCGCGGAGTGGAAGGAGTTGAAGCCGTCGGTGGTCGACTCCTCGGCCCGCTCGTAGGCGTCGGCTGTTTTCTTGATTCCCGCGGCGAGCAGCGCGATGTTCTCGGCGAGCATCCCCACGCCCTTGTCCTGGTCCTGGTGGCGTCCCTCCAGGACGGGCGGTAAGAACTGGCAGAGCTGCCCGTACGCCTCGTCGGCCTGGAAGATGGTGCCGCTCGCGGCCTTGACGGCGGCGAAGCGGTCGTGAATGGCCGACATGGCTGTGGCGTGCGCGCGCAGGGCCTCGATGTCGACCTCGAACCCACCGTGCATCAGTAACGCCCCTCTTCGTCCTCGGTGTCGCCGGTCCGGAATCCGGCCAGCAGGGCCCGGCCGGTCGCCGAGTCGGCGCCGACCGTCTCCCGCACGACCTCGGCGGCGGCCTCGGCGAGCTTGACCCGCGCGTTGCGATAGGCGCCCATGATCGCCTGCTGCGTCTGCTCAAGGCCCACGCGCTGCACCCGCGCGGAGAGCCGGACGTCGGCCATCGCCCCCGTGGAGTCGACGGTGACGTCGACGATCCCGTGGGCGTCGGCGGCCGTGACCCGCAGCGCGCGCAACCCGGCACTGGCGGCCTGCGTGTCGGCGGCCCGGCGCGAGGCATTGGCCTGCCATGCCTCAAGGCGTTCCCGCGCATCCTCGGCGTCCAACAGCGGATTACCCATCGCGCCTCCGTTTCGGTTGCCGAGCAGGGGATTCGGAGGCGTCAGTGTAGCCGCGGCCCGCCACCAAGATTGCCGAGCGAAGGTCCGCATCCAACGCCTCGTCCGACGCCAGCAGCACAGCAGTAAGTACAGAAACCCGGTCAGCCGAACCGAGCCGAGCAGCGCGCCAGCAGGCCGTGCGACCTCGCATCAAGCCCGATCCAACCGGCTCGCCGAGAGTTCACACCGAAGAGGTCACTGGTTCGATGCCAGCATCGCTCACTCTCAGTTTGCGCAAGTCAGAGGCCGCTTCCCGGGTTCGGCGGTGTCACGTTCGCCGTGCCTGAGGGTTCATCTCTGTGAGCCTTGGCGATGGGATGGTGTGACCGATGGACGAGAATGAGTGGTTGGCCGCGCGCTTCGAGCAGCACCGACCCCGGCTGCGGGCGGTGGCTTATCGAATGCTCGGTTCGCTGGCTGACGCGGACGACGCTGTTCAGGACGCCTGGCTACGGCTGAGCCGGTCCGACGCGGATCAGATCGACAACCTCGGCGGATGGTTGACCACTGTCGTCGCCCGGGAGTGCCTGCACATGCTGCGCTCCCGCCGACGGCGCCGGGAGGATCCGTTCGCCACGCACCTGCCCGACCTGGTTGTCATCCCGGACGGGGACCTCGACCCCGAGCAGGAGGCGTTGCTGGCCGACTCGGTGAGTTTGGCCCTGCTCGTCGTGCTCGACCAGCTCACTCCTGCTGAGCGGTTGGCGTTCGTGCTGCACGACATGTTCGACCTGCCCTTCGAGGAGATCGCCGGCATCGCGGGCCGCACCCCGGCCGCCGCGCGACAACTCGCCAGCCGGGCACGGCGCCGGGTGCACGGTGCCGAGATCCCCTCACCCGATCCGGATCTAGCGCGCCAGCGGCAGGTCGTCCGTGCCTTCTACGCGGCTGCGTGGACCGGTGACCTCGACGCCCTCGTGCAGGCTCTCGACCCCGACGTCGTCCTGCGCACCGACTTCGGCACCGCCAGGCCGGCGACCGTCGTCCGCGGCGCGGAGGCCGTGGCCAAGCAGGCCCGCGCCCCACGCGGTGGCCAACTGCGCCCCGCCCTGGTCAACGGCGCGATCGGAACGTTGATCACCCGCGACGGGCAGCCGTTCTCTGTCATGGCCTTCACTGTCGCGGGCGACAAGATCGTCAGGATCGACGTTGTCCGCGACCCCGACCGCGTCCACCGGCTCGCGTCCGCCCTCCTGAACTCCGCCCTCCTGAACCAGGCGGAGCGAACATTGGGATGAATGCCGAGCCCCACTTCCACGGGCTGTGGGTCTGATGCCGCGTGACCGGACGGCGCGGCATCAGGCCAGGGACTCGAGATATTGCTGGGTTTCCCGCTTCTTGAAGTACTGCGCCCAGCCCGCCGGCTGCGCGTTGAACCCAGGTTCGCGGGCGGTGTGGTCGGCACCGTGCTCGACCAGCAGGCGCGCGATCGACAGCTCACCCGCTGCCGCCGCATGGTGCAAGGCGGTGGCGCCGGCGGCGGTGACACCGTTGACGCCGAAGCCAAGCTCGATGAGCAGCCGGACCGTTGACCAGTTGCGCGCCTCGGCCATCCGCGTAACCAGGTCTGCATGCCGATCGCGCAGCCCAGGGTCGGCGGACAGCATCGACCGCATCGTCGCTTCGTCGGCGGCCTCGGCGGCTTCTTCAAACTGCACTGTGTCCTCCTCGCGTGTTTGCACTCGTGCTTGTGAGCCCAGACGACGAGCCGATGTGACAGGGCGAGGTACCCGAACGCATCGTCGTGGACACGACTGGCCTAACGAGGACCGCCTGGCCTGTGGGGTCATCCATGAGTGGACGTGGCTCGGTCGCGCCTGGTAGGCAGGCGGACGTGCGAATCGTCTCCCTGCTGCCGGCGGCCACGGACATCGTGGCCATGCTCGGCCTGACCGGGCAACTGGTCGGGCGTACCCACGAGTGTGACTGGCCGCCGGGGGCTCTGGCCGACATCCCGGCGGTGACCGCGACGTCCCTGCCGGAGACCTTGACGAGCCGGGAGATCTCGGCGGCGATCGCCGGTGACCCGCACCGGGGATCGTCGTTGTACCAGCTCGACGTCGCCATGCTGGAGGGGTTGAAGCCGGATCTGATCCTGACCCAGGATCTGTGTGACGTGTGTGCGGTCTCCTACGAGCGGGTCAATGACGCGGTTGGTCTGATCGATCTCGACACCAGTGTGATGTCCCTGGAGGCGCGGACCATCGACGGGATCCTGGACACTGTCGATGCCGTGGCCGCGCTGACCGGCACCGAAGGTAGGGCGGCGGAGATCCGAGCCGACGCCGAGCGTCGCCTGGCGGCGTTGCCAGGGGCGGTGCCCGGCGCGCCGACGGTGCTGTTCGTCGAGTGGCTCGATCCGTTGATGCCTGGCGGGCACTGGGTTCCGGAGCAGATCACCTACGCGGGCGGGCGGTCGCTGCTGCTCGGGCCGGGTGCGCACAGCACCCCGCACCTGTGGTCGGTGGTAGCGGACCTGGCTCCCGAGGTGGTGGTGTTCGGGCCGTGCGGGTTCACGCCGGAGCGAACCGTCGACGAGCTGTCAGTGGCGACCGCGCAACCCGGTTGGGCGGACCTGCCCGCGGTCCGTCAGGGGCAGGTATGGGTGGTCGACGGGCCTGCCTACTTCAACCGCCCCGGCCCGAGGGTCGTCGACGGCGCGGAGATCCTCGCCGCCATCCTGGGCGGCCGTCCGGACCCCCGCGCTCGGCGGGTGCCAGTCGACGTCGGCTGACGCTGCCGCGCCCGAGTGGCGGAGGCGGACCTCCGAGGCCGATCGCCACTTGCCCCCCGGGATTCGCAACAGACCGCGCCGAGGGTCAGGCGCGTACCCCCGCTGTGGCGGCCAGGTCGACAATGCGGTCGCTCCAGCGGTCCAGCAGGGTCTGGTCGTGGGTGATGACCAGGACCCCGGCCTGCTGGGTCCGCTGGTAGTCGCGGATGACGGCGGCGACGTGCGCCTGGGTCGAGGCGTCGAGCATCGCGGTGGCCTCGTCGCAGAGCAGGTAGTCGGGGCGGTGTACGAGGGCCCGCGCGAGGCAGGCGCGTTGCAGTTGCCCGTCGGATACCGCGTGGGGACGCCGGCTGCGTAGATCCGCTGTGAGGCCGACGAGGTCGGCGAGTTCGGCCACCCGTTCCCGGACCGCCGACTCGGGCGTCCGGGTGGCGCGCAGCGGTTCGGCGATCAGATCGGTGAGGCTCAGTCGAGGATCGGCGGCGGCGCGCGGGCTCTGGAAGAGGGCGGCGACGCGGGTCCGTAGGGCGACCGGAACGGCGTACCGGACGGCGTCCACAGCGGTGCCGTCGATGCTGACCCGGCCCTGATCGGGGCGGTGCAGCAGGGCCAGGATCCGGACCAGTGTCGACTTTCCGCAGCCGGACGGCCCACGCAGTCCGACCGTCTCTCCCCGGCCGATGCGCACTGTGACGCCGTCGAGGACGACCTGGCGGCCGTAGGAGACGCTCACCTCGTCGGCGAGCAGGTGGTGCGCGCTGGTCACGTGGTGGCTCCGGTGGGGATCGGGTGGTGGCAGGCCACAGTGCCGCCGCCGGTGGCCGGTGTCGACTGTGGTCGGTCGGCGCAGGTGTCGGTGCGGCGTGGGCAGCGGGGCGCGAACGCGCACCCGGGGGGCAGCGCGGTGAGCATCGGCGGGTCGCCCGGCACCGGGCGGAAGGCCCGGTCCGGCAGGGCGTCGAGCAGCGCCGAGGCGTACGGGTGGGCCGGCGCGGTGAAGAGTTGGTCGGTGTCGCGGTGTTCCACGATGCGACTGGCGTACATCACGGCGACGGTGTCGGCGACCCGGCGTGCGGCGGCCAGGTCGTGCGTGATGAGCACGACGGCCGCGCCGTTCTCACAACGGCGGCGCAGCAGGTCGAGGGTGTGGTCCACAAGCGGCCGGTCCAGCCCGGTGGTGGGCTCGTCGGCGATGAGCAGCGACGGGTCGGGCGCCAGCGCGAGCGCGGTGACCAGACGCTGTGCCATGCCACCGGACAGCTCGTGGGGGTAGCGGTCCAGGTCCGCCGGGTCGAGCCCGACATCGACAGCGAGTTGGTCGGCGTCGGCGCGGTCGCGGCCGTGCGCCCGCAGCGTCTCGGCGAGCAGTCGCCGCCCGGTGCGGACCGGGTTCAGGGCGGTGGCCGGACTCTGCGGGACCAACCCGACCCGGCGTCCGCGTACCCTCCGGGCCAGCTCGCGTTGGCCGCAGGTGACCAGGTCGACCGGGTCGGCGCCGGGGTGGTGCAGCACGGCGTGACCGGTGGTCGTGGCGTTGCCCGGCAGGAGGCCGAGCAGGGCGTGGGCCAGGACGGATTTGCCGCAGCCGGACTCGCCCACGATGGCCAGCAGTTCGCCGGGCCGGACGGTGAGGCTGAGATCGCTGACGGCGCGCACGCGCGCGTCGCGGAGCCGGAACTCGACGCCGAGGCCGTCCACGGCGAGTAGCGGCTGGCTCGAGGTGGCACGGGGCGACGCCGGGGCGGAAACGGATTCGGTGGTGGTCACAGGTGCAGCTCCGCTCGGACCCGGGGATCGAGACGGTCGCGCCAGCGGCCGGCGAGGACCGCGATGGCGAGGGTGACGACGACGATCACCGCGCCCGGTGCCAGGCTGGCCCACCAGGCGCCGGTCAACAGCGACCCCTGACCGTCGTTGATCATGTTGCCCAGTGAGGCGAGGTGTGGCGGCAGGCCGAGGCCGAGGAACGACAGGGCGGTCTCGTGCCACACCGCGTGCGGGATCATCAGTGTGGTCGCCAGGGCCAGCCGGGGCAGGACGTGCGGCAGCAGGTGCCGGGTGAGGACCCGGAGCCGGCCGGCTCCGCCGCTGATGGCGGCGTCGATGAACGGTCGGGTCCGAAGGCTCAACAACTCGGATCGGACGATGCGGGCGGTGGAGAGCCAGTGGGTGAGCCCCACCGAGGCGATCACGGCACCGAGGCTGGGACGCAGCATGGCGACGATGAAGATGCCCAGCAGCAGGTGTGGCATCGCGGCGATGGTGTCCACGATCCGCATCAGGATCCGGTCCACCCGGCCGCCGAGCGTGCCGGCGATCCCGCCCACCACGCCCCCGAGGACTGTGGCGACGAGCGCGGCGACCGCGCCGACGAGCAGCGAGACCCGCAGCCCGTAGACCGCGCGGTGGGCCACGTCGCGGCCCAGGTCGTCGGTGCCGGCGAGGTGGGTCCAGGACGGCGCCAACCGGGTCTGGTCCAGCGCTACAGCGCTCTGGTCCAGCGGCCAGACCAGCGGAGCGAGCAGCGAGCCGGCGATGGCCACCAGGAGGACCAGGCCGGCCACCATGACACCAGCCCGGCCGGGGCGCAGCCGCAGCCGCGACCGGGTCACCCGCAGCAGCGACGGTCGGGCAGCGAGGTCAGCCATCGAGTCGTACCCTCGGGTCGGCGGCGGCGTAGGCGAGGTCGGTAGCGAGGTTCGCGGCCAGCACCACCGCCGTGGTGACCAGCGTGATCGCCGCCAGCAGTGGGAAGTCGCTGCCCAGCGCGGCGGCGACAGTGACGGCGCCGAGGCCCGGCAGCGAGAAGACCGTCTCGACCAGCACCGCCCCGCCGACCAGCTCGGGCAGGTGGGTGCCGACCAGGGTGAGGAACGGCAGCAGCGCGGTCCGCAGTGCGTGCCCGAACAGCACAGTCCGACCGGGCAACCCGCGTGCCCGCGCCGCGAGCACGTGGTCGTCGCGCATGCTCTCCGCCACCGCGTCCCGAACGAACAGCACGAACCACGGGGCCTGGGACACGGCCAACACCGCGACCGGCAGGATCAGGTGGTGCGCCACATCGGACCAGGACGTGCTGGTCGCTGTGACGTCGGTGAGCCCGCCCGCCGGCAACCAGCCCAGGGCCAGCGCGAACACGGCGATCGCGGCCAGGCCCAGCCAGAAGACCGGCATCGACTGCACCGCGTACGCGGCCGCCCGTAACGCGCGGTCGAACAACCCACCCCGCCGGTACGCCGCCAGCGCGCCCAGCAGCAGGCTCGCGACCAGGACCAGGGCGAGGGACACACCGATCAGGAGCAGCGTCCAGCCGGCCCGGGCGGCGAGCACCGAGGCGACCGGCTCGTGGCGGCTGGTCGACCACCCCAGGTCGCCCTGGACCAGGTTGCTGATCCACCGCAGGTACTGCACCGGCAGGGGGTCGTCGACGCCCCAGTTCGCGCGCAGCTGGGCCAGGTTCTCCTCACTGGCGGTGAAGGCCGCCGCGCCCGCGTACTGCTTCGCGGGGTCGACAGGCGAGGCGGCACCGAGGGCGAACATCCCGACGCTGGTCGCGGCGAGCACCGGCACGGCGACGAGGAGCCGACGCCGGACCACCGCACCGGCCCCGGCCAGTCGACCGGAACGGGTCACGACCGCGTCCAGGTCTCGATGTTCCACCAGAGGCTGTTCGCCACCCCGTGCTCGTGCGCCTCGACCCGCGGCGCCACGCCCCGAACCGAGGACTTCAGCACGTAGGTGTGCCGCAGGTAGGTGAGGAACAGCCACGGCACGTCGGCGGCCAGCTGCTTCTGGAACTGCGCGTACGCGGCAGTGCGGAGGGCGGGGTCGATCTGGTCGCGGCCCTCCTGCAGGGCCCGGTCGGTCACCTCGGAGCGGTACGAGCCGGGGTTGAAGTAGCCCTGCCCCGCGAACGTCGAGCCGAACAACTTGTACGAGACGAAGTCCGGGTCGTACGGGGTGCCGTAGCCCATCAGCAGGGCGTCGGACTTCATCCGGGGGTCGATGGCGTCCCAGGTCAGCCCCGCCGGGGTGACAGCGATGCCGACCTTCTTCGCGTCGGCGGTGACGGCGAGGGCCAGGTCCTTGCGCAGCGTGTCGCTCGCCGGGTACATCAGCGTGAACCGGGCCGGTCGGCCGTCCTTGACGCGTACCCCGCCGGGGCCGGGAGTCCAGCCGGCCGCATCGAGCAGCGCTCCCGCCGCCGTCGGGTCGGCGGTGGGCTTGCCGATGATCGACGGGTCGGCGAACTCGGAGGTCGGCGGGATCGGCCCGAACGCCGGTTCGCCGGCGCCGCCGAGGAGCCCGGTCACCATCGCGGCCCGGTCGACGGCCAGGTTGAGCGCCCGGCGGATCGCCGGGTCGGCGAGGACCGCGTTGCCCGTCGGCAGCATCACGCCGCGGTAGTCGGCGGTCGGCACCCGCTGCACGCGGTACGTGGCGTCGGCGTCGAAACCGGAGGCCAGCTTCGGCGGCAACTCGGCGGCGTCGAACTCGCCGGCGCGCATCCGCTGGGCGCGGACGTTGTCGTCGGCGACGAACGCGACCACCACCCGGTTGTTCTTCGGCCGGCCACCGAAGTAGCGCTCGTTGGCGGTGAGCACCAGGCGGTCACCCGGCGTCCAGGAGTCGACCCGGTACGGCCCGGTCCCGATCGGCTTGCGGTTGAACCCGGCGGTGTTGATGTCCTGCCCGCTGAGCAGCTTCGCCGGCACGATGCCGAGGGTGAGCCGCTGTAGGAACGGCGCGTACGGATAGCGCAGCCGGAACACCACAGTTGCCGCGTCGGGCGCGGTCACCGACTCGACCATGTCCAGGTCGGAGCGGAGCGTCGAGTCGACGGTCGGCTCCAGCACGGCCTGGTACGTGAAGACGACGTCCTGGGCGGTCAGCGCGCTTCCGTCGTGGAACTGCACGCCGTCGCGGAGCTTCGCGGTCACTGTGCGGCCGTCGGGTGACAGCTCCGGCAACGCCGTGGCCAGACCGGCGACGAGGCGGTTGTCGGCGTCCCGGCTGACGAGGCCGTCGAAGATCAGCGAGGCGCCGTCGACGCCGTAGTTGAGCACCGGGTTCAACGCGTCCGGCTCGTCGGAGGTGGCGACGACAAGCGTCGCGCCGCCGGCTGAGCCGTCGGGGTTGGCAGGGGCCGAGCACCCGGCGAGGACGAGCATCCCCGCCGCCGCGGTCGACGCCACGAGGCGTCGGAAGGTCGGACGCATCCGGGTCACAGAGGGCTCCTGTGGTGTGGGGAGGATCGTTTGTCGGGTGGGCGCGGCGCCGCAACCGTTGATCATCACGGTGACACAGTTGCAAGTCTTTGGCAATTACCAGAGACATGCAGCATGTCGCTGATCAACAACCGACCATCAGTCGGGCGGGTGGCCAGCGGCGGCGCGCCCGGTGACGGCGGTCACGACCTCATTGACTACCTGATGGTCAACAACGCCCACGGGCCATCGC